>CBDUKI010000054.1:0-11946 GCA_965367765.1 uncultured Henriciella sp. | reverse complement strand
AATCGGGTCGAGAATATCGCACATCACAGCCAATGTCGTCTGCTGGAAGAACGGGTCGATCTTCGCAGTCTCGACATCCGGCATAAGTGTCATGTCGGACTCGTTGATGGCTTTCCAGCCAGCAATTGAAGACCCGTCGAACATCTGCCCTTCAGTGAAGAAATCGGGCCCGTCGACCATGCTCTTGTCAAAGGTGACGTGCTGCAGCTTGCCGCGTGGGTCCGTAAAACGAAGGTCGACGAATTCCACGTCCTGATCCTTCATCAGTTTCATAATTTTTTCGGCCATAAAACCCTCCAGTCTTGAACCTATATCAGTTGTGTCTTGTTGTTTTCGGTCGCCCTAGAGCGCGCCATCGCCTGTTTCGCCAGTACGGATACGCACAGCTTCGCTGACATCCGATACGAAGACCTTGCCATCACCGATCTTGCCGGTGTGCGCCGCCTTTGAAATAGCATCAATGGCGCCCTGCACGGCATCGTCGGCAATCACGATCTCGATCTTCAGCTTGGGCAGAAAATCGACGACATATTCAGCGCCGCGGTAAAGTTCGGTATGGCCGCGCTGACGGCCAAAGCCTTTGGCTTCAACAACCGTCATGCCCTGAACGCCCACTTCATGAAGGGCTTCTTTTACGTCATCCAGCTTGAATGGTTTGATGATTGCTTCGACTTTCTTCATATCTAACCCCTGTGTCCGAGTCCGTGTTTGAGCCAGCTCTAGACCCAGCCCTGTCGGGTTTGGAGTCTGCGGAGCCGGAATCCGCACCGGCCAACCAAGTTGCCCAAACTTTCACCATCCACGCCCAAGTTTCAGGCAACGCCTCTCCCGCAAAGTTGACGGATGCGTCATTGTTTTGTTCACGTTTCAATGCTATATCGAACGAACAGTACAGGACGAAGAAGCCGAGACGCACCAGATGACAGACATTACTCCCTTTATTGATCCCGCCCGCCCGCGCCCGCGCTTCCAGCCCTTCAAGGCCTGGAAGCACATGCAGAAGCTGATGGCCGACAAGGAAGACACGAAACAGGTTTTCCACATCATCGAGGCGCTGAACGGCAATGCGATCGTCAAGGATTTCAACCAGTTCCTGTTATCACCTAAAGGCAAGGCGATTCTTGCCCAGCGCCCTTACCTGCCACCAATGATGGATGATCATGAGCCACTCAAGGCTCTGCCGGAAGGAACGGTTGGACGCACCTATGTCGAGTTTATGGAGCGCGAAGGCCTCAGCGCCGAAGGACTGGTGCAAGAATCGATGTCACAGCGCACAAACCAGGCTGACTATGACGATGACTTGATGTGGTATGGTAACCGTCTGCGCGACACGCATGACCTCTATCACATCCTGACCGGCTATGGCCGTGATGCACTGGGTGAAGATGCCCTACTGGCCTACACACACAGCCAGCACGGCGGACGCGGTGTGAATTTCATCGTATTCATGGGCTCACGCCAGATTTCCAAACAGGTTCCGGCCCATGCGCGTATCAAAGATGTCGTCGCCGAGGCCAGGCGCAATGGCAAGGCGGCCCAACGCATCGTGGATCAGGATATTGAAGCGTTGCTTCGCGAACCACTGGACGAGGCACGCAAACGCCTCAACATCAGCGAACCCGTATTGTACAAGCGGGCCATGAAAATCTTCGAAGAACTGCAAATCGAACCGGCTATCGCTGCTGCATGATCTATCTCGTCCGCCATGGTGAAGCGGCCGCTGGCTGGGGATCTCACCCCAATCCGGGCCTGTCGGAAACCGGTCAGAGCCAGGCCCGCGCGGCGAGTGAAGCCCTTGCCGGACTTGGCATCCAGCAGGTCTTTTCCAGCCCGATGCAACGCTGCCAGGAAACTGCGGCACCCTTCGTAGCGGCCAGCGACCTGCCATTGACCATCGAACCTGGCGTGACAGAAGTGCCAACCCCGGCTGATGTCGGTGATGATCGCGTCTCATGGCTTCGCAGTATGATGGCAGGCACATGGGCCGAGGCGCCGGATGTCGTTCAAGCCTGGCGGGCGCAATTGATCGAGACCGTTTCGGGCCTGCCTGAAAACAGCGTCGTGTTCAGTCATTTCGTGGCGATCAACGCGCTTGTCGGCCACTCCGAAGGCGTCGATGCCGTCACCGTTTTTCGCCCGAACTATTGCTCAATGACGCGCTTTCAGGCCGCCGACAACCAACTCAAACTGATCGAACGCGGCCAGGAGCTGGACACGCGGGTGCTCTAGCCACGGTGCCCAACTGTCACGTTGAGGTAGTTCGCAATTCGTGGTGAAGCGGATCACAAGCAAGCGAACAGGCACAGGCGTGGCACTCAACACTCTCATTGCAGGTGGCGGCATTGGCGGGCTGACAGCCGCGCTCTGCCTGAACCATTTCGGACATAAGGTTCACGTGTTCGAGCAGTCCGGCGAGATCGGCGAAGTCGGTGCCGGCATCCAGATCAGCCCGAATGGCATGAAAGTCTATGACAAGCTCGGCCTGAGCGATGCCCTGCTGGCGCGTGGATTTCAACCCGAAGCGCTGGAAATGCGCATGGGCCAGTCTGGCAAACCCATCTTCAACATTCCGCTAGACGCTACCGCCCTTAAGCGCTGGGGCGCGCCCTATTTGCACATTCATCGCGCCGATCTGATCGACATTCTCAAGACCGCTCTCGACGCCGCCGCACCCGGCAGAATCGAGACCGGCAAAGCCGTATCGGGCTATGTCCAGGATGCAACCGGCGTTACCGTCAAACTGAAGAATGGCAGCCCGCACACGGGCGATGTACTGATCGGCTGCGATGGCATTCACTCGACGATCCGGCGTCAGATGCACGGCCCGGATGGTGCGCGCTTCACCGGCTGCGTCGCGTGGCGTGCCACGGTTCCGATCGACCGGCTGGGCGACCTCGCCCCTCCACCCACAGCCAGCGTCTGGGTCGGCCCCGGCCGTCATGCCGTCACTTACCGGCTGCGCAGCGGACAGCTCGCCAACCTGGTCGCCGTGGTCGAACGCGACGACTGGACCTCTGAATCATGGTCAGAGCGCGGGACCCGCCACGCCGCCGCTGCCGATTTTGAGGGGTGGCATCCGATCATCACCAACCTGATCGACCAGGCCGAGGATCATTTTCTCTGGGCCCTGTATGACCGCCCCGCCCTGCCTCGCTGGAGTGATGGGCGCGTCGCCCTGCTCGGCGATGCCTGTCACCCCATGCTGCCCTTTGCCGCCCAAGGGGCGGTCATGGCGATTGAGGATAGCTGGGTGCTGGCGCGGTTGCTCAGCAAGTATTCGGATGATCCGGCCCGTGCACTGAAATCCTATTTCGCCCGGCGCATCCGCCGCGCCACTACAGTGCAGAAGCAAGGCTGGGCCAATATGCGCACCTTCCATCGGCGTTCACCGCTGATGCAGATGGCCACCTACACTCCGATGCACATGGTCGGACGGTTCGCACCGGGCCTGATACGCGCCAATCGCGACCGGCTCTATGGCTATGACGTCACCGCCAGCTGATCAGGTCCACTTGGCAATTGCGGCCTTGAAACCGGGATAACGCGGCTGGTCGATATAAAGCTGCGCCAACGCACTCAGTCGCACATGCTTCAACATTTCCGGTTCGGCGAAATCGACCTTTCCGGCCTTGGCCATGTCGAGCAGCCCCGCCCGCGTCAGGCCGAGCGCCTTCAAACGCGTGTCTTCGGCTTCAGCAAACTTGCCCTCATAGGCAGCAGCCCGCTCGATCATTCCAAGCCCTGTCAGGGCGACATGGGCCTGAAACTTGTCGCGCCCGCTGGCATGGGGAAGGATATCCTCACTGACCCACTCGCCAAGCGCGGTCGCCAA
The DNA here is from genome assembly GCA_965367765.1 of uncultured Henriciella sp. Lineage (GTDB taxonomy): Bacteria > Pseudomonadota > Alphaproteobacteria > Caulobacterales > Hyphomonadaceae > Henriciella. The sequence continues at coordinate 8,114 of CBDUKI010000054.1, read as the reverse complement.
TTCGTGATTGGCGGTACGTTCATGACCGACATCGCGGTCAGGCACTTGCCAGTCGACCTTGGCCTCGGCCTGGCCATCCCCCTCCAGCAACATGACAAGTTCCAGTTCGACCTCGGAAACGCGTCGTCCAATTACAGCCCGCTCCAGCGAGCGATCAAACCCGTCGCGCCAGAAATTCGCCATCAGCAGGCAACTCGTAGACCACCACAGGGTCGAATAGACCAGCCAGAAGCGGAAACGCTGTGGCGAGATGGCCTCGCCGCCTGCCGCCTCATACGCCGCCAGCAGGTGTTCAACCTCGCCCAACCCGGCCACCGGCAGGTCATGATTGGCAAAGCGCCACGGCGGCGCGCACATATAAGCCAGATCCTGCGCCGGGTCGCCAATATGGGCCAGCTCCCAGTCAAGCACCGCGCTCAACCCGGTCTCCTCGATCAACAGGTTGCCGAGCCGGAAATCCCCGTGCAGCAAGCGCGGTGTGACACCTTCGGGTTCATTTTCCGACAGCCAGGCAAAGGCCGCCTCCAGCATCACTGAATCGCAGCCGAACGTATCGTAGCGCTCACGCAGCTGACTCACCGCCATGCTGGCCGGCAGCTTCGGCAAATCAGCCAGCGGCCCTTCAATCGCCATCGCGTGAATAGCGACCAGTTCCTGTGCCACCTGCTCGACAAATCTTTCGCGCGCCGTGGCGAAAGCCTCATCCTTCTGGATACGCTTGGCCAGGGTCTCTCCCCCCAGCCGGGCCATGACGAATCCTGAGCCTAGATCATCTTCCGGCGTCAAAACGGCAATCACTTGCGGCGCGCTGACCCCGGCTTTCCCCGCCGCACTAACAATCGCTGCTTCGGTCTCGATAGAAATACCCATGCCGCCCTCGGTGTCCGCCTCGGCACTTCCAGCCGGCATTCGGCGCAGGATCAATTCGTGCCCGGCGAAATCAAAAGCCCAGGTCTCCATATTCGCGCCACCAGTCAGGCGGTGCAGGTTTTCAACCTGGTCGTCTTGTCCGAAACTGCGGGCGCACAAAGCTGATAATGCCTGTGCAAGCGGTTCGTGTTCTGACATGGCCAATCTCCATCCCGACTTTCAGGCGCAGAAAAGCCCGTTTCTCGCGAAATTTGAAGCCTGCCCCCACGCCAAGCCGGGCAAAATTCCCGCTTGAGCCTAGATCACTTCCAGCGATCCGGTGATTGAGGCGCGCTGCGACAATTCCATCCAGTTGCCACAGCCATCGCGCACAAATGAGATCCGGGCTGTTTGACCTAGCGTTTGAGGTGGCGCGCCCTCGCACCCACCAGCGTCGACAACACGCTTATGCACCCGGTCAACGGCCTTGACCTGGATCGTGGTGTAGCGAAAGCCAACCCGGCGCATAATGTCATGCGGGGCCACCAGCGCGGTATCCGGGCACAGGCGGCCGATGATCTGGCTACGTCCGCAGCGCACAGCCAATGGCAGAGACGGGTCGCGCGGCAGGCCGAGCTGGCGCTCATAGAATCGGTAGAAGGTCTCGGCGTCAGGCGTGGCGACCTCTATGGCCCAATGGGTCAGCCCTTCCCAGGTGTCTGGAACCAGGCGAACCTTGTTGCCATCCGGGTCTTCAAGATCAATCGGTGAGCGCAATCCTTTGCGCGCAATCAACAGGCCGAGATAACCACCCGGCTCACCCGGTGGCAGCGGATCGCGGGCATGATTGAGTTTGAAAACGCCCTCGCCATGCAGGTGGCGATGCTGGCGAACTCCACCGCCAAGCGGCAGCATGTGATCGAATGTGAGGCCGACCTTACCACCCCAGAAATCCAACATAGGCTCCAGCTGGTTGGTGAACAGTCCGACATCGAGGCAATCTTTTGCCAACCACGTTCCAAGCGACATGCGCTTTCCTCCCATCCCCGTCTGCGCGCCTTCTGTTTGCGCGCATGACACTGCTACGTGACGCTCCAGCGTTTACACGCCTGGCACACCATCCGCAGCGGCACGAGCCTAGAGGGCCAGAAGCGATCTGAAAACCCAGCGAAACAAAGGTTGTAATGAACCGGTTCAGCCCGCTCCCATTCGCGCCAGCTGGCTAGAGGCCTTCCCAACCGCCCTCAGCATTCCGGCAGTACTGCGATGACAGGGAGAGCACCTTGCCGGTCGTGGCATTGTCAACGTGATGCTGGACTTCCCGGCATTCACCATGCGTGCCTTCCCAGACACGTTTCAGTTCAAAGACCCCACGGTTTCCTGAATCTTCATTCCGCCAGTTTGCAGTATCCCCGATGGTGCGCTCATCAAGACCAGATCGTGCGGTCTGGTTAGCTCGGAGAAGTCTTGTATATACCCTATAGGGGTATTATGTTGCTATTATTCGACCGGGCCTGTTCCGCACTGACCTGGCAGACTTCAAAGGCCCGCACATGACCCAACACAATCACCCAGACCACCATCACAGTGACCATTGCCACTCAGCCGTCGCTTCACCCGACATGGACTATGATCATATCCCGGCTGGCTATGCAGGCATCGTCTGGACATGCCCAATGCATCCACAGGTCCGCGAAACGTCCAACACAGGCTGCCCGATCTGCGGTATGTCGCTCGAACCTGAGACCATAACGGCTGAGGAAGACACGTCAGAACTCGACGATATGACAAGGCGGTTTTGGGTGGGCCTTGTCTTGTCCGTTCCGCTGGTTTCGTTCGTCATGGGTGAGATGATCCCAGGCAATCCGCTCGGCAAGCTCGTCCCGCCCGCCCTGGGTGTCTGGCTGCAGGCTGCGCTCGCAACGCCTGTCATTCTCTGGGCCGGCTGGCCCTTCTGGGTACGCGGCTGGGAGTCAATCAAGCGCCGCAACCTGAACATGTTTACGCTCATCGCGATGGGTGTCGGCACCGCCTACGTGTATTCCCTGGTCGCTACGATCATGCCTGGCTTGTTTCCAGACTCGTTTCGCGGGCATGGCGGCGCCGTCGCAGTCTATTACGAAGCGGCAGCCGTTATTGTGACACTCGTGCTTCTGGGGCAGGTGCTTGAGCTACGTGCCCGCAGCGCAACCTCTGGCGCCATCCGCGCGCTTCTCGAACTGGCGCCACCAACAGCGCGACGGATCTCCGAGGATGGCCAGGAGCAGGAAATCGATCTCGCAGAGGTCAAACCCGGCGACCATTTGCGCATTCGCCCAGGAGAAAAAGTCCCGGTGGATGGCGACGTGCTCGAAGGCCGATCCAGCGTCGACGAATCCATGGTGACTGGCGAACCGCTTCCTGTCGAAAAAGCCAAGGGTGACCGCCTGACCGGTGGCACGGTCAATGGCACCGGCTCACTCATCATGGCAGCGACACATGTGGGAGAAGACACGCTGCTGTCTCAGATCGTCCAGATGGTCGCCGCCGCCCAACGCTCGCGCGCGCCAATCCAGCGCCTCGTTGATGTCGTTGCGAGCTGGTTCGTGCCGACCGTCATCACGATTGCGATACTGACCTTTCTTGTCTGGTCGGTGTTCGGCCCCGACCCAGCCATGGCGTTCGCGCTGGTCAATGCTGTCTCCGTCCTGATCATTGCCTGTCCCTGCGCGTTGGGCCTTGCCACGCCCATGTCGATCATGGTCGGCACCGGCAAGGGGGCCTCCAACGGCATTCTGATCAAGAATGCCGAAGCGCTGGAAACATTCGAGAAGGTCGACACTGTGGTGGTCGACAAGACTGGGACTTTGACACGCGGACGCCCGGAGCTGGTGCTTGTGATACCTGCTGACGGGTTTGATGAGCTCACGCTTGTCAGCCTCGTGGCGGCGGTCGAGCGCTCAAGCGAGCATCCTTTAGCCGAGGCGATTGTACGCGGCGCGGAAGATCGGAATGCCCCAAACAAAAACGCGACCGGGTTTGAATCGCTGACAGGCGAAGGCGCACAAGCCCTAGTCGAGGGCCAACGCATTGCCATCGGCAATGCCAAGATGATGCAACGCCTCGGCGTATGGTCCGATGCTTCTGGTCGCGAAGCTGACCAGTACCGCGCCGAGGGACAGACCGTGATGTTCGTTGCCGTGGACGACAAACTTGCTGGCCTTATCGGTGTTGCAGATCCCATCAAGGACACAACAATCGAAGCCATCCGCCGTCTCCATGCCCAGGGCCTGAAAGTCGTCATGCTGACCGGCGACAATGAGACCACGGCCAGGGCAGTCGCCGCCAAAGTTGGCATCGACGAGGTACGTGCCGATGTCTCCCCGGAAGACAAGCACCAGATTGTCTCGCAACTTCAAGCAGATGGCGCATGCGTGGCCATGGCAGGCGACGGCATCAATGACGCCCCGGCCCTGGCCCAGGCAGATGTCGGCATCGCCATGGGCACTGGCACGGACGTCGCCATGGAGAGTGCCGGTGTGACGCTAGTCAAAGGTGACCTTCTTGGCGTCGCCAAGGCCCGCGAACTCAGCCGCGCGACGATGGGCAATATCCGTGAGAACCTGTTTTTTGCCTTTGTCTACAATTCGCTCGGCGTGCCGGTCGCGGCTGGTGTGCTCTATCCAGCCTTTGGCCTGCTACTCAGCCCGATGATCGCAGCTGCCGCCATGAGCCTGTCATCGGTATCCGTCATCGCGAATGCGCTGCGTTTGCGGGCAATTGAACTCTAGGCGCCAGATCAAGCCACCATCCAAGCTGGAAAGATGACAAAAAATTTCGCAAACGGCCTCTAGAATTCAGCAACCAATCGGGTATACGCATACCCCATACAGGGTATACATGATGAAATCTGACACCAAGGACTCCGCCCGCAAACGGCTGTCGCGCATCGAAGGCCAGGTGCGCGGTGTCTCGCGCATGATTGATGAAGACCGCTATTGCATAGACGTGGTCAGGCAGGTTCAGGCGATCAAGGCCGCTTTATCCAGCTTGGAGAAAGTTGTACTGGATGACCACCTTCAGACTTGTGTAGACCACGCCCTGACCAGCGATGATGTCAACGCCCGGCGCGAAAAGGTGGAAGAACTTGTGGCTGTCCTTGGTGGACGAAAAAAGTAAGGATGGACCATCCCAGAAGGTAAATGTTTAATACACAATCCTGGGGTAAGCTGAACGAGCAATGCTGAAAATGACACGCCTTCTGATGCTGATTGCTGTCGCCGCGCTGGCTGCACGGCCCGTCATGGCATGTTGTATGGTCGGGCATGCTCAACCTGTCGTTTCGCAGGCCAAGGTCGAAGCACCATCCTGTCACACTGATCAATCTTCGTCTGTGCATGACCAGATGCGCCATGAGCAAGCGCCACAATCACCACTCGATTGCCCGGGCTGTCTTGATTGCGACACGGCCATCATGCAGGCCCAGTCCGCTGATCATGGCATGCTGCTCCCACAGGTCACCTCGCAGATGCCGATCATTGCAGTGGCTTCGCGCTTTGCAGGGTTCGAACATAAGCCCATTATCCTGAAGACCGGCCCGCCGGACGTACCACCTGACACGTATCCGACCCCGATTACCCTCAAGCAGCGCCTGTTGATTTGATCTGGCAGCGCCCGCGCATTCAAGCGCGGTGTTCTTGCTGTTTCAGTTTCAATAAAATCAGGGGCTTTTCATGTTTCCCTCTATCAAAACCTGGCTTGTGTCCGCGCTATTCGTATGTGGAGTGCCCGGGCATACGGCGCTAGCGCAATCTTTCGACGAGTTGGAAGCCCGCCTTGCTGACCATCCTTCACTGACCGCTCTAACCTATCAGGCGGAGGCTTCCCGCGAGCGCGGGATCGCCGCAACGGCCCTGCCTGACCCGATGGTCACTCTGGGTATCAACAACTTCCCGATCTTCGACCCGTCCTTCTCTAGTTACCTGCCGACCAATAAAGCGGTCGGTGTGCGTCAGGACTTTCCCAATCGCGCAGGCCGTGAAGCACGCGCTGGCGAAGCACGGGCTATGGCCGAACGTACCCGCCGCATCCGCGATGCCCAGCTTGCAACCCTGCGGGGTGAACTGATCGCCCTCCTGCATGAGACGCAGCGCATCGAGCTTCAGCGCAACATCGCCCATCAGCGAAATGAAAAGTATGACGAACTGACCGGTGTGATCGAAGCCGAGATTGATGCCGGACGACCAGCGGTGTTTCGGCTCGCTGAAATCGAAGCCGAGCGGGCTGGTGTATCCCGTGTGCTGGTTGACCTGGATCGCCAGCAAACGGAAATCCACGCCCGACTGATTGACCTTGTTGGCCTGGTTCCGACCATTCCTGCGCCACCTGTCGCCCCGCTCGACTGGTCAGGTGACGCAATGGACTTCCAGGCCGTGCAGGTTGCTGATGCTGACATCAGGGTTTCTGACTTCTCTGTCGATGGCGCAAAGGCCGCATGGCGGTCCAATTGGGGGGCACAGCTGACCTATCAGCAACGCGAGTCCGGGGCAAATTTCGCAGGTGACGACTGGGTGTCTGGCATGGTGACCTTCTCGGTGCCGCTCTGGGCAGACCGGAGCCAGGAACCGCGCCTACGCGCCGCCAAAGCTGATCGGGCAAGCGCTGAGATGCGCTACCAGGCAGCCACGCGCAGCGCTGCCGCACGCTATGCCGCTGAAGCCGCCGCCTGGCGCGCGACTGAAGACAATATCGCCATTCTTGAACGCAACATCGCTGCCGTCGAAGATGAAATCACGGCCCAGCTGACGGTCTATGAATCTGGTGTCGGCAGCTATGCCCCAATCATCGACGGCGAACTCGCCATCCTCAAACTCAATGCCGACATCGCCGCTGAAAACGCCCGTTGGGCCGCTTCGGTTGCGCGCATGAACGCCCTTCTGGTGACGCCATGAAACACCCCCTCCTCCTTCTGACGGTTGCGGCTGCAACCCTCCTCGCCGCCTGCAATGAAACACCTGAGGGCCGAACCAGCCAGCCCGTCACGGAAAGCCAGGCTGGCACGGCGTTGGCCGAGGCCACCCAGTATACCTGCCCCATGCACCCTCATTACATCTCGACTGATCCCAACGGCTCTTGCCCGATCTGTGGCATGGACCTGGTTCCCACGAGCGCCGATGCAGGCGCCGCTCAAGGCGATGGGTCAATTGCCGTTGCACCGGAAATGATCCAGACCATGGGCATACGAACGGTTCCCGCCATGGTGACAGAATTTGGCGAGCCGCTGCGAGCCTTCGGCGTCGTGGAAACCAATGAACGGCTGGAAAATGTCGCGGCCTCGCGCCTCGAAGGCTGGATTGAGAACCTGACGGTTCGTGCCGAGGGGGACACGGTTCGCCCAGGCGCCCTGCTCTACCGCGTCTACAGCCCGGACCTGATCTCGGCGCAGAAGGATTATCTGAACTCGCTTTCGCTCGGCAATGAAAACCGGATCGCCGCCGTACGCCAACGCCTGCGTTCGCTCGGCATGCAAAATCCGGTGATCGACCGTCTGGCGCAAAACCGCGAAATCATTGAGCGTATCCCGGTCTATGCCGAAGCGGGCGGCACGGTCGCAACGCTACAGGTCCGTGAGGGCGACTATGTCAAGCCCGGCACGCCGATCCTGCGGCTACAATCCTATTCCGGTGTCTGGGTCATGGCGTCGATTCCCGAAACCGACCTGCCGCTCATCGATACCGGGCTGCGCGTGCGTCTTGATTTCCCGAGCGCACCGGAAGCCCCCGCCGAAGGGGTTGTCGATTACATCTATCCGACGATCGATTCAAAAACCCGGACGGCACAGGTGCGGATCGAAGTCGACAATGCGGCGGGCTATTTGCGACCGGGTGCCTATGCTGACATCACCATGGACCTGGGCGGCGAGGCGCGCCTCTCAGTTCCAACCGAAGCCATTCTGCGCGATAGCCGGGGGGCACATGTTATTGTCGCCCTGGGCGAAGGCCGGTTTGCCGGTCGTGCGGTGCGAAGCGGGGCCAGCGCCAATGGCCGGACCGAGATCATCGCAGGCCTGGCGCCTGGAGAACAGGTTGTCGCCAGCGGGCAGTTCATGCTCGACAGTGAGGTGAACCTTCGCGAAGGCTTCTCCAAGCTTCAGGCACCGCCAGCCACGGTGGCCGGGCCGGAAACGCCGCTCTCCGAGCTTCCGGTCGATGCCACCACCCTGGCCGAAATCGACCACTTCACGGACATGGCACTCTACTTCCATGAGGCTCTGATAGACCAATATC
>CBDUKI010000053.1:0-11965 GCA_965367765.1 uncultured Henriciella sp. | reverse complement strand
GGCTAAGGGAACGGCCCTCTTGTCAATCAATGACAATGTCGCCAGCAAAATCCTGAAGCTCGATTATGATGGAGACACCTGGACCACCAGCGAGATTGCCCTGCCCGGCTCCGGTCAGGCATCTGTCTCATTCGCCGACAAGGACGAGACGACGGTCTTCATCAACTATGAGGGCTTCCTGACCCCTGACAGCCTGCTGAAATATGATGTGACCAGCCAGACGCTGTCTCCTCTGAAGTCGCTGCCGGTCCAGTTCGATACGCAGGACCTGGTCGTGCACCAGCGCGAAGCCACGTCGACGGATGGCACACGGATCCCGTATTTCGTCGTCCACAAGCGCGGCATTGCCCATGATGGCAAGAACCCAACCCTGATCTATGGTTATGGCGGGTTTGAAGTCTCCGAGCGGCCAAGTTATTCGGCCACGATTGGCCAGCTCTGGCTGGAAAAAGGCGGCGTCTATATTCTCGCCAATATCCGTGGCGGCGGGGAATTCGGCCCCGACTGGCACCAGGCTGGCTTGAAAGGCAATCGCCAGCGCATCTATGACGACTTCATCGCGGTTGCCGAAGACATGATTGATCATGGCGTCACCTCGCCGGAACATCTCGGCATCATGGGTGGCTCGAATGGCGGCCTGCTGATGGGCGTGATGCTGACCCAGCGCCCTGACCTATGGAACGCGGTCGTCATCCAGGTGCCCTTGCTCGACATGCTGCGCTATCACAAGCTGTTGGCCGGGGCGTCATGGATCGGCGAATATGGCGACCCGGAGATTGCCGAAGAACGCGCCTTCCTGGAAACGATCTCGCCCTATCACAATTTCAATCCGGCTGATGATTACCCGACGCCATTCTTCGTCACATCGACCAAGGATGACCGTGTCCATCCTGGCCATGCCCGCAAGATGGCGGCCCTCTTCGAACAAGCGGGCCACGACTTCCTCTATTATGAGAATATTGATGGTGGCCATTCGGCAGCGGCGAACCAGACAGAGCGCGCCCGACGCTCGGCCCTGGAATTCACCTATTTGGCTGAACGCCTGTTCCCGGCCCCTGAGGCCGACTAGACGGTCGAACTGTCCCGGGCCTTGACCCGGGACACACCGGCGCTCAGACTATTCTTGAGCATCCCGGCTGGAACCGGGAGCCAAGGGAGACGCCGGTGACCAGAACAATCGACATTCAGCCCATTGCCGGCGCGCTTGGCGCGGAGATTCACGGCGTGGACCTAACCCGCGAGCTGACCAATTCGGAGTTCGATGCGGTCCACCGAGCCTTCCTTGATCACCACGTGATCTTCTTCCGCGACCAGGCCAACCTGTCACCAGACCAGCAGAAGGCCTTTGCCCGGCGCTTTGGCAGCCTGAACGTCCACCCCTATGTGAAAGGCATGAGCGGGCACCCAGAGCTGCTGGAAATCATCAAGGAACCCGAAGAAAAGACCAATTTCGGGGGTGGTTGGCATTCCGACATGTCCTTCCTCGAAGAACCGGCTCTTGGGTCAGTGCTCTACGGGATCGAGATCCCGCCCTATGGTGGAGACACGCTGTTCGCCAACCAGATTGCCGCTTTCGAGGCGCTGTCCAAGGGCATGCAGGACATGCTGTCAGGCCTGACCGCCATTCATTCGGCAAGCCGCGAATACGGGACGGAAGGCTACTCCGCCAAGGCGCGCAGCTCCATGCAGGCCAGCCAGGCCCCTGATGCGCCGGAATTCGAGCATCCGGTCGTGCGAACCCACCCGGAGACCGGGCGTCGCGGTCTGTATGTTAACCCTGCCTTTACCCTGCGCTTCTCGGGCATGACCCGGCGCGAGAGCCGCCCGCTGCTGAATTTCCTGTTCGATCATTCCCGCGAAGAGCGCTTCACATGCCGCTTCCGCTGGCAGGCCAATTCCGTCGCCTTCTGGGACAATCGCTGTGTCTGGCACTATGCGTTGAACGATTATGCCGGGCACCGCCGCCACATGCGCCGCGCCACGATCAATGGGGACCGCCCGCACTGAACGCAAGGGAAGGCTTGCGTGACGCCTGCGTCAGCCTAAACTTGCAAAAAAGTCTGCGGAGGGCGTCATGATCAAGAAATTCCTGCTGGGCCTGGGCGGCCTGTTCGCCTTGCTCATCGCCGTGGTCCTGTTCCGGACCTTTTCCTATGGCGGCCAACTGGAAGGCGTCCAGTCGGTTGAATTGCCTGAACCTCCCGTAATTGATGGAACGCGCGCGGCGGAGAATCTCGGCGCAGCCATCCGTTTTCCGACCATCACGCTGGTTGGCGGCGACCCGCGCCCCGGCCGTGAAGGCCCATGGCTCGACATGCAGGCCTGGATGGAGGCGACCTATCCAGCTTTCCATGCTGCCGCGACCAAGGAAACCATTCCCGGCGGCTATAGCCTGTTATTCACCTGGACCGGCAGTGACAGCGCACTCGATCCGATCCTGCTCATGGCCCACCAGGATGTTGTGCCGGTCAATATGGGCACCGAAAGCGACTGGGAAGCCCCGGCCTTTTCCGGCGAAATCAAGAATGGCTATGTCTATGGTCGCGGCGCGATCGACGACAAGGGCTCCATGGTCGGCCTGCTCGAAGCGCTCGACGCCCTGGCCCGTGATGGCTTTGCCCCCAAGCGCACCATCCTGCTGATGCTTGGCCATGACGAAGAAGTTTCCGGCTCGGGCGCCCAGGCCGGCATTGCCTTGCTGAAATCCCGCAACATCAAGCCGGTCATGGCGCTGGATGAAGGCTACATGATTGTCGATCCCTCACCGCTGACCGGCGAAGCCATGGGGTATATCGGCATCGCGGAGAAGGGTTATGTCACGCTGGACATTACCGTTACGGCCCAGGGTGGCCATTCCTCGACCCCGCCGCGCGACAGCGCCACCGTGCGCCTGTCACGCGCCTTGCTAGCGCTCGACACCAACCAGATGCCATCGCATATCAACAAGTCCCCAGCGGCTGACCTGTTTCGCCAGACCGGGGCAGACATGGGCTTCATGCAGCGCATGGCCTTTGCCAATCAGTGGCTGTTCGGCGGCATGATAGACAAGCAGATAAGCTCAATCCCTGTGGCCAATGCCATGGTCCGCACGACCACGGCCCCGACCATGCTGTCGGCCTCGACCAAGGAGAATGTGCTGGCCCAACGCGCGACCGCCACGGTTAATTTCCGCATCCACCCTGCCGATACGGTCGAGAGTGTCATCGAACACGTCAAGGCCGTGACCAGTGACATTGAAGGGATCAGTGTCAAACCCTCTGGCGATGGTATTGAAGGGACACCAGCGTCCCCTGTCAGCGCGACGGACAATCGCCCCTATGGTGTATTGAACGCCGTGGCCACGCGGATTGGTGATGGTGCGCCGGTCGCGCCGGCCCTGGTTCTTGGGGCCACCGATGCGCGTTATGCCAGCGCGATTACCGAAAATGTCTATCGCTTCGTCCCCGCCGTCCTGTCAGCCGAAGAACTGACCGGCTTCCACGGCACCAATGAGCGGATCAAGGCGGAAATGGTGGGCAAGATCGCGCAAGGCTATGGGCTGATCATCCTTGCCATGGATGCAGGTGACTAGGCCTCGCCTTCGTCCTGGACCCAGGCCTCGACCACACCTTTCAGCTTCAGCGTCAGCGGACGGCCCTTGCGGTCGACCGCCTTGCCAGCGGCAACGCGGATCCAGCCTTCGGAAATGCAGTATTCCTCAACGGTGGTCTTTTCCTCACCATTGAAGCGGATGCCGACCCCGCGCAACAGCAAGGCTTCGTCATAATAAGGACTGTTCGGGTCAATGCTCAGGCGGTCTGGTATTGTGTCACTCATCGCTCTTGGCTCGCTTCAATTGGTCTGCAGGCGTTCTACAGGGCCGCAAGGATTGCGTCACCCATCTCTTTCGTGCTCAGGCTTCCGCCGAGGTCGCCCGTACGTGCGCCAGCATCCAGCGCCTTGCCGACGGCGGCATAGAGCTGGTCGGCAAGGTCTGCCCGGCCCAGCGACCAACGCAGCGCCATCTCCAGCGACAGAATGGCCGCACACGGATTGGCCTTGCCCTGCCCGGCAATGTCCGGCGCCGAGCCGTGCACCGGCTCATACAGGCCCGGCGTGCCTTCGACGCCCAGGCTGGCCGATGGCAGCATGCCGATCGATCCGGTCAGCATCGCTGCGGCATCCGACAGGACGTCCCCAAACAGGTTGCCTGACAGGATTGTGTCGAACTGTTTCGGTGCGCGCACCAGTTCCATCGCACAGGCATCGGCATACATGTGCGACAGCTCAACGCCGTCGCCTTCGCGCGCATGAAGTGCCGTGACTTCCTGACGCCAGAACAGGCCGCTCTCCATGACATTTGATTTTTCCACAGAGCACAGCTTGCCGCTCCGGCCACGGGCAATGTCGAAGGCCACGCGAGCAACACGCTCGATCTCAGGCGCAGTATATTTCGAGGTCTCGAAGCCGTAGCGCACACCATCGGCATCTGTCTCGATGCCGCGCGGTTCGCCAAAATAAACGCCGGACGTCAGCTCGCGTACAATCATGATATCCAGTCCGTCGACCAGCTCGCGTTTCAGGCTGGAGGCGTCGACAAGTGCCGGGAAGCAATAGGCCGGGCGCAGATTGGCAAATACGTCGAGGCCCTTGCGCAAGTTCAGCAAGCCCATTTCCGGGCGCAGGTGGCGGGCAACATCATTCCATTTCGGACCGCCCACCGCCCCCAGCAGGACAGCATCACTGGCCTTGGCAGCCTGCAAGGTGTCTTCGCTCAGCGGTGTGCCATGCACATCAATGGCAGCGCCGCCAACCAGGCCTTCCTCGAAGGCCAGGTCCGGAACAAGGGTCTCGGCGATCCGGCGCGCTTGGCCCAGCACTTCCGGGCCGATGCCATCGCCAGGCAACAATAAGACGGTTTGGGTCATGAATGGTCGCTTCTGTGTCTAAACGGTTCTGGTTTCGCTGGTCTCATGCGCACGGATCACCCGCTCGAGAAACTGCACATTTTGTAGCGCCTCGCGCCAGGCCTGCATGTGCGGCTGACGAAAATGCGCCTCCAGCGCCTGCCAGCTTTGCCAGCGCTCAAGCACGCGCATCACCTGCGGATCGAGCACGTCAATCGCATAGGTATAGTCCAGGCACCCGTCTTCAGCCCGGCTGGCCGCAATCTGGGCTTCAGCGGCCGAACGCACGGTCTCAAAGTCACCCGGACCGGCCATGCGCACGTAACCTTCGACGATGATCATGGTGCCCCCTGCCCCGTCTAGAACCCTGATTCGCGCGGCACTGGAGTATAGCGGTCCTGAATTTCGCGCATCTGTTCCTTGGCCTGCTCTTCGGTGAGATTGGCGACCTTCTCGAGTTTGCCGCGGACGTTCTTCGATCGCCGCCCAGGTCGCGCGATTGTGGCAAATGCGCTTGGGCAGGATCGAGCCTGACACGGTGACCGACCGGCAGACTTCTTCAGCCCCCTCGGCAACGGTCATCTCGCCCTTGCGTTCTGTCGTGGAGGCACATCCAGCCAGAATCAGCCCGCCCAGGGCGGCTGCAGACAAAACCCGGTTCGAGAAGATTGTACGGCTCATTCTATAACTTTCACTTTCAGGTTTAGCGTGTCGGCGACGTCGCTTTCGTGGCGTTGGTAAGACAGGACTATCTCGGTACGGCCTTTCCGGATGGCATTGAAGGTAAATTCCTGGGTGCCGCCCGTGCCAACCATGCCCGCCGGGGCGGGGTCGGCGAGATAGCCTTCGGAGATTAGGGCGACGATACTTCCGTCCCCAGAAATTTGCGACCAGTAATAGCCGGTTGTCGGATTGGATGTCAGCCGCACGACGAGTTTGCCGTCCGGGCGCAGGGTCACATCTGTCGGGCTTGCCGGATCTGTCAATGTCTGAACCGGGGCAGCGCCCTCAAGGCCGCGCACTTCAGGCTTGGTATTCATGACATCGCCGATGCAGCCGCCGAGAGCCAGCGCTGCAGACAGGCTGAGAGCTACGCGTTTCATCAGGCTGACTCCAGCCAGGGCGTGGCGAGCTTGCGCTGGGCTTCGAAACTGGAAATGTCCGTATCGCGCTGCAAGGACAGGGCAATGTCGTCCAGCCCCTTGAGCAGTTTCTCCTTGCGCCCGCCATCGAACGCGAAGGCATGTTCGGTGCCATCCGGTCCGACGACGACCTGACGCTCCAGGTTGACCTCGAACACGCTGTTCGAGCCGCCAGCCTGGTCAGCCAGCGCTTCGCACACGTCCAGCGGCAGGGTGATCGCCAGAATGCCGTTCTTGCCGCAATTATTGTAGAAGATATCGGCGAAACCTGGCGCGATGACACATGTAATCCCCTGGTCCAGCAGCGCCCAGGGCGCATGTTCACGAGACGATCCGCAACCAAAATTCTCCCCGGCAATCAGCACACCGGCGGATTTGTATTGCGGCTTGTTGAGGACGAAATCTGGGTTTGGCGAGCCATCACTCAGCGTCTTGAGTTCATGGAACAGGCCTTCGGCCAGCCCCTCTCGCTCCGTCGTCTTGAGGAATTGCTTGGGGATGATCATGTCAGTATCGACATTGGCCATCAGCTTGCCCTTGTCGAGCAATGGCGCAGCGGTGGAACGCAGATATGTGAAGGCTTTCATGGCACTATCCTAGCTTGAGGCATGGCTGATGAACAGGGTCGGCACGCCCAATGTGCCATCACGAAGTGTGAACACGCGGCTACCCGGCTTGCGGCCCTCGCGAATGTCGCTGATGTCGCGTCCACTCACCTGCAGGCGCTTATGGGCGGCCTCCAGGTCATCAACGGCCCAGGTCATGCCCCAGATATTGTCAGGATCGGACGGGTCCTGGTCCTTGTTGAGCTGGTGAATGATTTCCACGGTCAGGTTGCCGACCCGGAAGAACAGGAAACGCGTATTCCACTGCTCCGCCGTGCGGTCGAGCGCGAACCGCAGGCCGAGGCGAGCTCCATAATTGGCAACCGTGCGATCCGGGTTCGGCGTATTGATGACGATATGGTCAAGCGCAGTGACGCTACCAGGCGTTGCCTTGTGCGGGGTCAGGATCGCCCCGCCAAGCTCAAGCACGAAAGTGCGCACCCCGGCCATGGCCGCATCATTGACGCGGAAGCGCCGCCATGTGCGGACCGCGCCGGTTTCCTTGTCTTCGCTGCGTCCACCCGTGATCTCGCTCGGGTGCAGGCCGCGCCGGGTCAGGCTGCGATGGGTCTCGTCGATCTGGTCTGTCTGATAGGCCAGGCTGGCCAGGTGTGGCCCATCCTCAGTCATCTTGCGCAGCTTGTCGGCCAGTTCGCTATCGCCGGACGGGGCCATCAGTTCCAGCGCCGTATTGCCGAGCTTGAACACCGCTGTCGCAACGCCGTTCGCCTCGGCCTGCCAGACCGGGCCGACGCCAAACACATCTGTGTAGTCGCGGATGCCGGCCTCAATATCCGGGCAGACAAGGACAATATGATCCAGGGCGGTAATCATTGGCGCAGCTCCTCCAGGCGATTGATCTGCTGGCCGTCCGCGGCGAAATTTCCTGGGGCCAGCCAGCGCTCGAAACTGGCCTTGAGGTCCGGCCAGTCATCATCGGTCATGGCATACCAGGCAGTATCGCGGCTGATGCCCCTGACCACCATGTCATTGCGAAAGATGCCCTCAAAGGCAAAGCCCATCCGTTCGGCGGCCCGCTTCGAGGCAAGATTGGCATTGTTGCACTTCCACTCATAGCGCCGGTAGCCGAGATCATCGAAGACGTGGCGGGCCATCAGGTACATCGCTTCGGTCGCGTGCGCCGTACGTTTCAGCTCGTCGCCAAAGGCGACACATCCGACCTCGACGCTGCCATGCTCCGGACGCAGGCGCATATAGGACGACATGCCGACAATCTTGTCGTCTTGGGCGCGCCGGAAGACCAGCGTTCGCCAGTTCAGGGCTTCGCACACTTTCTGGTATGTGGCTTCAAACTCGGCCTGCGTGTCGAACGGGCCGATTGGCATATAGTCCCACAAGGCATGATTGTCAGGCCCGGCCACCGCCGCAAACAAGCCATCGCCATGGCGCGCCCAGTCCAGCGGCTCCAACACGATCCGTTCGCCGCTCAGGACATCGCTTCCGGGTATCTCACATGTCGTCCAGTCGGCGAGGGTCAACCCAGGACTCCATAGATTGCAGCACGTGCGGCCAGGTGCGGGCTCATAAGATGGGTGCGTCCATCGCGCCCCTGCCGGCCCTCGAAATTGCGGTTCGATGTCGAGGCGCAGCGCTCACCGGGCGCCAGGATATCCGGGTTCATGCCGAGGCACATGGAACAGCCAGGCTCCCGCCATTCAAACCCGGCCTCCAGGAAAACCTGGTCTAGGCCTTCGCTTTCGGCCTGCGCCCGCACGAGACCTGAACCGGGCACCACCATGGCGCGCACGCCCTCAGCAACCCGGTTTCCCTTGGCGACAGCCGCCGCAGAGCGCAAATCTTCAATCCGGGAATTGGTGCATGAGCCGATGAAGACACGCTGCACCGGGGTTCCGGCCAGTTTCTGCCCTGGCTCCAGGCCCATGTAAGAAAGGGCCCGTTCGGCGGCTGAGCGCTTGACCGGATCGGTAATCTTGGCGGGGTCCGGCACATTGCCGGACAAGGCGATTGCCTGTTCCGGGCTGGTGCCCCAGGTCACGGTCGGCTCAACATCGCTGGCCTTGATCTCGATGACATGATCCCAGACCGCATCATCGTCAGAAAACAGCGTCGCCCAGTATGTCTCGGCCACTTCCCACGCCCCGGCCTTTGGCGCAGACGGGCGGCCTTTCAGATAGGCCAGCGTCACCTCGTCCGGCGCGACAAGTCCGGCACGCGCGCCGCCTTCGATCGACAGGTTGCAGAGCGTCATTCGCCCTTCCATGGACAGGGCGCGGATCGCCTCGCCGCGAAACTCCATGACAGACCCCGTCCCGCCCGCCGTGCCGATCTTCGCAATCAGGTGTAAGGCCAGATCCTTTGCCGTCACGCCTTCGGCCAATGTGCCGCTCACCTCGACGGCCATGTTCTTCATCTTGCGCGCGCGCAGGGTCTGCGTCGCCAGGACATGCTCAACCTCGCTGGTGCCGATGCCATGGGCAAGCGCCCCAAATGCGCCATGTGTCGAGGTGTGGCTGTCACCGCAGACAATCGTCATGCCGGGCTGGGTGCGACCCTGTTCAGGGCCGACAACATGCACAATCCCGTTGCGCAAATCCCCCATTGGGAAGAATTCGATGCCGTGCTCGGCGACATTGCGGCTGAGCGCCTGCAATTGCATCCGCGCGGCTTCATCCTTGACCCCTTCAAGGCCCAATGCCTGGCCTTCGGTCGGTGTGTTATGGTCGGCCACGGCCAGGGTCAGATCGGGCCGGCGTACCCCGCGTCCAGCCGCCTTCAGCCCGGCAAAGGCCTGCGGCGTGGTCACTTCGTGAATGAGGTGCAGGTCGATATAAAGCAGCGCCTCACCCGTCGCGGCGTCCTGGCTCGCAATGTGGGAGTTCCAGATTTTATCGTAAAGGGTTTGACCGGCCATGATATCTCTCACTTCAATGACGCTCTAACACCATGACAGGGACCGCGTGGCAAGCATCCCGCATGGGCAATATCGCCGCAAAGCCCGAGATTCGGCGCACGCCTCACCAACCCGGCTGAAAACATACAAAAAACCCCGGTTCCGAGGAACCGGGGCGCTTTGTCAGGTCTTGCCAGAAAGCCTATGCTTCGGCGTCACCTTCTGGTGCAGCGTCTGCGGCAGCCGCTTCAGCTTCGGCAGCGGCAGCAGCAGCGGCTTCTTCAGCAGCTTTTGCCTTGGCCGCATCGGCGCGGGCCTGGGCAGCCTCTTCGCGGCGGGTCTTCTTGGCTGCGTCACGCTGGCGGCGCAGCTCGGTTTTGGAAGTTGTGATCTCAGACACTTCCATACCGTGACCAGTCGTCCGCTCGGCGATACGGGCCGCCTTACCGCGCAGGTCGCGCAGGTAGTAAAGCTTGGCGCGGCGTACACGGCCCTTGCGCTTGACTTCGATGCTTTCGATCATCGGCGAAACAACCGGGAAAACCCGCTCGACGCCTTCACCGAAGGAAATCTTGCGAACCGTGAAGCTCTCGTTCAGGCCCTTGCCTGAACGGGCAATGCAGACGCCTTCATAGCGCTGGACGCGCTCGCGGTCGCCTTCGCGGATGCGCACATTCACAGAGAGTGTGTCACCTGCAGAAAAATCAGGAATGCTTTTACCCGATGTGACGCGGGCTACTTCTTCAGCTTCAAGCTGTTCAATCATGTTCATCGTCCGTCTCCGACGCTCGCAATTCTGGCCCGTTTGGGGAAGCGGCGTATAAATCTGGACGGCGAGCTTTTGTCAATGCCTCGCTCTGCTGTTTCCGCCACTCAGCAACCTTTTTATGATCTCCAGATGTCAAAACCGCTGGGGTCGGGTGGCCTTCCCATGTCCGCGGCAGTGTATATTGGGGATATTCGAGCAGGCCATTGGCGAAACTTTCGTCCTCGACAGAGGCGAAATTGCCCGCCACGCCGGGGATCAGGCGCAAGGTTGCCTCAAGCATGGCCAGCGCGGCCACTTCGCCGCCCGCCAGCACGAAATCGCCAAGCGACACTTCCTGCATGCCGCGCGCCTCGATCACGCGTTCGTCCAGCCCTTCAAACCGCCCGCAGAACAGGATCACGCCCGGACCATTGGCCCAGTCCTGCGCCATGTCTTGCGAAAACGGTACGCCGCGCGGGCTGGGATAGATCAGTGGGCGGTCATCACGCGCTAAGCTGTCAATCGCAGCCGCTGCCACGTCCGGGCGCAGGACGAGGCCCGCCCCGCCGCCAGCCGGGGTCTCATCAACCTGGCGGTGCCTGCCAAGGCCAAACTCACGCAGGTCGACCGTTTCGAGATCCCACAGGCCCTCACGGCGCGCGCGCTCGAAAATCGAAACGCCGAGCGTACCCGGCAGGGCCTCGGGATATAATGTGATGATGGCGGCGGAAAAACTCATGCCCGGAGCCATATCGCGTCGTCGCGCCCGTGCCTATAGGGCACGGACACGGTCGGTTTCGTCATATCGCCTAGCTGTCGGCAGGCTCGTCCAGTTTGCAGACGCCCATGCGATAGTTGCCGACGGTGCGGATAACGGCGTCACCATCTGGTTCAACCCGCGTGCCGGTAACCAGGCTTTTAAGCACCCGCAGCACCAGGCCATCAAGCCGGGTCACGACATAGCAATCGACCGTAGGTTCGGCGTGTGCATTGCCGATGCCGCTATCATCGGTCAGGAACATGTAGCGCCCGCCCGTGATCTGGGCCATGCCGCGCATCAGGAATTCAGCCGTATCATCCACGCCGCTGGCCGCCAGCGGCACGACGTGGATCCCACGTGAACGCGAAATCAGGGCGCTGTCCCAGGTTGGGCTGATGTCCGGATCATGTGGCGGCGCATCGGCAACCAGCATGTTGACCTTGATCGCATCCTCGCGCCAGTCAAAGTCCAGCCCGGCTTTCATGGCGTCCTGCATGGCTTCTGGGAAATCCCCGCCGCCCTGCGCCGCCTGCTCGCCAAGGCTCGTCTTGAACGCCTCAAGATCGCTGGTGAAGGCTTCTTCGCGAACAATGTAATCGTCGCCCCGGTCGCGGTAGACAATGTAACCAATGCGAATATCCAGGCCCGGATTGGCCGCTTTCAACCGATCGAGAATGCCCACCATCTCGACCTGCAGATAGCGCATCTCGTCACTCATCGAGCCGGTAGCATCGATGGTCAGCAACAGGTCGAGCTTGCCGACCGGGCTGGCATCCTTGCCGAGGTCGAAGGTCAGCGTGCCGCCCTGCGACAATTGTTGTTCTGACAGGGACTGGCTCAGTGTCTGGGCACCATCGCTGGCCACCGTAACCACCATACCAGGCTTGAGATCATCATAGGCCGGGTAGAGATAGGCCTGGCCATTGGCCCCGGTGCGCAGCGGGAACATGGG
>CBDUKI010000052.1:0-12039 GCA_965367765.1 uncultured Henriciella sp. | reverse complement strand
TCACCACAACCTGACAGGTCGCGATTTCGGCGAAGCTGGACGTACAGCTGAACGTCTTGCCCGCAACGGCTTGAAGGGCACCGTCATTAACGGCCTCGATATAGCTCGTACCTTGTTCGAGCAGGCTTGTTTTCTTCGGATCAATTTCGATGCCAAGCACCGGATTACCACGGCTTGCCGCTGTGATCGCGAGGGGCAGCCCCACATAGCCAAGTCCGATAACGCCAATCCTGGCCGTCTTGGCCCTTAGCTTTTCAAGCAATTCCAGACCGGCATTTGGCTGTGGTGCCGGATCGCGGCCGGGTGCAGGCTGAGGTGCGGATGTGCTGGCCATGAAGGATTTGCCTTTATGTGTGTCCCTGTACTCTGGCTAATAGCAAGAAACCTGCCATACAACTCGAATGCAAGTGAGCCGGCACTTTTCGCGCTTCTTGCTCTCGCTTCAGCGTTTCCAGTCACTCAAATCGCGGTCAATCAGACTTTCAAGACGTGAGATATCATCATCAAGGCGTTGGTGCAGGATATTTCGGGCTTCAATTGCCAGATCCTCGCCCTGATCGAGATTGAACCTGGCCAACCAGTCGCGGATGCGCAGGCGCGTGGATTGCGGCACGACCATCCCAACCGCGCGCGTGACCGGATTGGGCTTCATAAGGAAATCCTGGAAAGCCTGATTTTTCGGCACACCACCGGCATTCTTGCGTTCCGACATGTCTGGCGAAAAGCTTTGGTCGACACCGACAAACTCAAAAACATCCCGCAATAACGCGTCCGGGGCTTCAACATATTCCTCATAGGTTCGGATCAGGAATTGTTCTCGTGAAAACAGGTCCAGGTATCGTGCCATTTGCTCCCCGTATCGCGGGAAGCTTGAATAGCCGAACAATGGCTGCCAGCCCTGTGCGAGGCGTTCAGTTTCCAGCCCAAGCGCCCGCGTGAAGTCGGGTTCTTCCTCGATGCATTGCTTGGTCGCATAGAGAAAATGAGAATAGGCTTGCTCAATCGGGTTGCGAAGGATGACGATCATCCGGGCTTTGGGTGCGTGGTGTTTGATGCGCACCGGTGCCTTGGGGCTAAACAGGTAGAGTGGTGAGGCTTCCCCCAGTTTTGCGCCGTCCGGGGCAGGGGCGAAGAGGTCGCAATAGGTTGCAAGGTCAGTGATCGAATTGTTGATATAGTCTGCACCAGGGCCTTGGCAGTCCAGCGCTTCACCCTCAAAGGCAAAGAAGTTCGGTTCCTTGTGGCGCGGCATGAATATGCCTGGATGCTGGCGCAGATAGGCATGTAGAGCGGTCGTGCCGGCGCGCGCCGCACCGATGACAAGAAAATCTGGTCGTCTTGCGCTCATCATCATCCTCAAAACGCGCGAGGTCGCGCATTGTTTCCAGTTTCCACCCTGAATGCACAGATTATGCCTTTTGCTCGACAGGGTCTGCGGATTCAGGCATCCCTTTTGCAGCACTTGCAGCCATATTCGGCAACCAAATAGTCAGGAGCTTTGCCACTGTATGTCTGTTGAGCGTCATCAGGTGGGAAGCAACATGGCCTGGATGGCTATGGGGAACTGGCTGGAGCAGGCCTTCAATTTCCTGATTTTCGTGCTTCTGGCGCGCCTGCTCGGTGCAGAGATTTTCGGCTATGTCGCCATGGCCGCCGCTGTCGTCATCCTCTGTGAATTCCTGGTGCGTGAATCGCTTACTGAGTATCTGATTTCTGCCGAGACTGAAAATCAAGGCCATATCGATGCGGTATTCTGGTGCCTGATGGGACTTGGCGTGGGGCTATACCTCGCTTTGGTCGCCGCTGCTGGAATGATAAGCCAGTTCTACGGCCAACCTGCTGTAAAAAGCATTATCCAGGTGTTGGCCCTGTCCGTTTTGTTCGTGGCGCTGGGGGCCGTTCCGGCGAGCCTGCTGCGTCGGCGGATGCGGTTTCGCTCCCTGGCGGTTCGCGCGGTTGCGGGCGTGCTCGCAGGTGGGCTCGTTGCAATCTGGATGGCGTTGAACGGCTATGGCGTATGGAGCCTTGTGGGGCAGCGCATAGTTCAGGTCCTGGTCAATACGGTGCTTGCCTGGTTTGCCGTGTCCTGGCGACCGCATTTGCGGGCAAGCTGGCCGCACGTTCGTGAGATCATGGGCATGGGCCGTACTGTCCTTCTGTTACGCGGCGCACAGATCGCGCGCATCCAGATCCCCATGGCGCTCATCGGGGCCTTGCTTGGCCCGGTTGCGCTCGGCCTGTTCTCCCTGGCCTGGCGGCTGGTGGAGATTGCATCCTTCCTGGTCTCGACACCGATGCGAATGGTCTCGCAATCCGCCTTTGCAACGCAACTGCGCCGCGGGCAAAGTGGTGGGCCGATGCTGGTTGAAATTTCAAGGCTGTCAGGCTGGATTGCGTTACCAGCGCTGCTTGGATTGTCCGTTCTGGCTGAGCCGATTGTCATGTTGATGTTTGGCGAGGCGTGGTTGGGCGCTGCGCCCATACTGACGATCATCGCCTTGGTAGGCGCTTATCAGGCGATTGAGATGATCCATCAGTCTTATTGTCTGGCGGCCGGGCGGGTCGTCGAGCTGACGTGGGTCGCCTGGACAGAGGTGATTATAGCTGCCGGCTTGGTGGGGTGGGCAGCCGGGTATGGGCTTGAGGCTGTCTCCTGGGCGTTCGTTGCGTCTTTTGTCCTCCTCTGGGTGGTGCGTTTCCATATCGTTTCCCGGGTGGCGGACTTGCCGCTCATGACATTGCCAGCGCAACATCTTATTCCCGTTCTGGCGAGCCTTGTGATGGCGGTTAGTGTAAACCGGGTTTTGGCATGGACAGGTATGTCTTCCAGCTTTGCCCTTTTGTTCGTGGGCGCAGTCATCGGCATGGCTATCTACCTGGCGCTGACATCCATATTCATGAGATCGCGTCTGGAATTGGCTGGGCATTATCTTCTCAACCGGCCTTCTTCGACGGGTGAAGAAGCATCATGAGTGCCGCCATCCAACAGGCCTGGCGCGGCGATCCAGCAGCCGGTTCACACAATTCAAATCATTGTCCTGTAACCGCAACCACAATTCGCAGGGTCTACAGCGCGGATGAGGGAAGGGGACAGGAATGAAATCGTTGCGGATCATCATGTTCACAACATTTTATCCACCATATTCATTTGGCGGTGATGCGGTTGGTGTCCAACGCATGGCGCAAGCCCTGGTGCGACGTGGGCACGAAGTCACGGTCGTCCACGATATTGATGCCTATAAAACCATGGGTGGCGATACAGATGGCAAGGTGCCCGCCGATGATGGCGTGAAGACGATTGGCCTGCAATCGGGTTGGCCCGTGATGACCAATCTGCTGACCCAGCAGACCGGGCGTCCCATCGTCCATGGCAAGAATATTCGCCAGCTCCTGGAGCACGGCAAGTATGACATTATCTGGCACAACAATACATCACTTGTTGGTGGGCCGGGCCTTCTCGACATGGGGCAGGGGCTGAAAATCTACGAAGCCCATGAACACTGGCTGGTCTGCCCCATGCACGTCCTGTGGCGATACAATCGCGAACTTTGCGACCGGCGCGAGTGCCTGCGCTGTACATTGTCTTACAAGCGTCCACCGCAATTATGGCGCTATACCGGGATGATTGATCGCAAGCTCGACCAGATTGACCTGCTGATCGCCAAGAGCGAGTTCTCACGTCAGATGCACAAACAGTTTGGCCTGAGACAGGAGATGACGGTGCTACCGTATTTCTTGCCGGACATTGATCAGTCCGAATTGCCGCCACCGGCTGAACATTCGCGGCCATATTTCCTGTTCGTGGGCCGCCTGGAAAAGATCAAGGGGCTGCAGGATGTCTTCCCGGCCTTTGACAAATATCCAGATGCTGACCTCCTGATCCTTGGCGATGGCGAATATACTGATGAACTCAAGGGGCTGGCACGGGACAATCCGCGCATACGCTTTCTCGGTCGCAAATCGCTGGACGAACTGAACGCCTATTACCGCGGCGCACTGGGCCTGATCGTCCCGTCCGTTTGTTACGAGACGTTCGGCATCATCTTGATTGAGAGTTTCAGGATCGGCACCCCGGTTATCGCCAGACGCCTCGGGCCTTTCCCAGAAATTGTCGAGGCCGCTGAGGGCGGTGTCCTGTTTGAGACCGAGGCAGAGCTGTTGGATGCCTTGCGGACGATCCAAACCGATCAAGGGTGGCGAGACCGGCATGGCGCCCAGGCCCGCCGAGCTTTTGAAACCTTCTGGTCTGAAGACCAGGTTCTTGCAGCCTATGGTGCAGAGCTGGCTCGCGCGGCCCATCGTAAAGGCGATGTGTCATTGGCACGTATGCTGGAAGCCG
This sequence comes from uncultured Henriciella sp., assembly GCA_965367765.1. Lineage (GTDB taxonomy): Bacteria > Pseudomonadota > Alphaproteobacteria > Caulobacterales > Hyphomonadaceae > Henriciella. The sequence goes on along the minus strand of CBDUKI010000052.1, from coordinate 7,700 downwards.
GCGCATTTGAAGATGGTATCAGCTAAACCAGGCTGGCAATCCGGTGAGCGTTTGCCATGGCGCTGAACGTGATCGTTGTTGCCGGGATCGATGGCAGGACGGACGCGTCGACAATGTGGACATTGTTGTAGCCGTTGAGCCGACCAAGCGGATCGGTCTGCAGAGCACGGGGCTCGTTCGACATGGGTAATGTGCCACCAGAGTGAAAGCTCGCCCCAGGAGCCCCCAGACGGCTGGCAAAGCCGAGGCCATGCAACCCGACCTGGCGCATGGAGCGTATCAGTTTGCGTTCCGCCGCTTTGATAATGGAGGGCATGAGCGGGTCCCTGTTCAGGGAGGTCTTCAGCTTGCCCGTGGCCTGATCGAGGCTCAGGTCAACCGTATCGCAATGGTCCGAGTGAATGAAGCTCTGCGCCACCATCAACCGCCGTGCCAGCGCCCTGAAGAATGGGCCAAGTGCGGGCAGCTTCGAACCATAATTCTGGATCATCTCGCGAGCATAGAATTCGTTCCAGCCATAGATCTGTGTATGCGTAAGATAAGGCGATACGGTCGGGTCATCCATCTCGACAAAAGCTTCAGCAAGCGTGTGGTGCGGGCGCTTTGATGGATCGCTTCCAGAGCGCCAGGCATGTAGCATGGGAAGTAAGAAATGGCGGCTGTCCCTAAGCGTCAGATGGGCGTGCTGGTCTGATTGAGAAGCGAGGACCAGCCGCGCCGTTTCATAGACACCCGCCGCGATGAACAGCCGGTCGAAGGCCAGCTTCCCGCCATCGCCGAACATCACGTTTCCTGCGCCGTCATCTGCCTCAAACCGCACCGCAATATGACCCGCACGATAATGGAACCGGGGTGAGGCTTGCAGCGCCTGCAGCGTCTGGCCTGCCGAATAAATCTTGTCCCACGGGCAGCCATGCAAACACATGCCGCACAGCTTGCAATCGGCGCGTACCGCCTGACGCGCCTGACCCGCGTATACCCCGCGTGTGCGCAACTTCTCAGCCTTCGCATCGAACCGCTCCAGCAATGCCCGACCCTGCGGCCCTGGCGAAAGGGGTGTTTGTGCCGACATGTCAAAATCCGGCAGCAGCGCCTGCAGGGTATCAACACGGCCTGCAATCGGCATGAACGCGCCGACCGCCTTGTAATGCGGGGCCAGATCGGCGCTGGTAATTGGCCATTTCGACAGGTCGGCCTGACGGTTGGGTAGGACGGCCGATCCCCAGACATTGGAAAGCCCGCCCACGGCGAACGAAGATCGGCCCGCAAACCATGGTGCAGGAGCAAAACCGTCGTCGATATCATTCTGTGCATGATCAGAGCCGTAGCGACGCGCGCCATCACCACTTTTCTCAAATTGCGGGGACTGCCAATCGGCGACTTGTTGCGTTGTCCATTCAGATGGCTCGCAGGCCGCCATACCCTGCTTGCGCGCCAGCAATTCTTCCGGCAGATCCCGCCCGCCATCAATCATGGTGACCTCGCGACCGCGCGCGATCAATGCCATGGCGGCTGAAACACCGGCTGGGCCAGATCCGATTACCAGGTCCATGTCAGCCTTTCTTGAAGATGAGGACGCGCCCGTCACCCAGTGTGCCCGGTAGCCGTTTCACCAACGTCAGTTGTCCGGCCTCAGTCATCTCTTCCATTTCAGGAATGGCGCGAAAATATCGTGCAGGAAAAGCGATGACATAATAGGCCGTGCCGGGCTGAACCATCGAAATCTTGAAACTGTTGGAGGTCTCGATAGTGCTCCAGTCCTGCCCGTAGAATCCGTTGAACAGTTTACTGGCGACACCCACGGCATACACATTGTCGTTCGGGGTTGCGTTCGCCTCGATATACGCGACAGCACCGGCCAGATCCTGTTTCGGCGCAGTATAGTTGCGAATGGCCAGGCCAGCAGAGAGGGCGACCATCGCCGCAGCAGCCATGCCAAGCAAGGCCGGTGCTGAGATGGCTTGAAGATACCTGGGGACCAGGTCGCAGATCCACTTCACCCCGATAACGATCAGCAGCATCAGGAAGCCGATATCGACAAAGAAGAAGCGCGGCCAGATGCGCATGCCGAGCAAGATCAGCAAGACCATGGTGAGAACAATGTGGAGGCCCACGATCGGACCAAACCAGGGATTTGACGATGTTAGCCGGATCGCTCCCAACAAGCTCAATCCGATCACGGCCACGGCGACAATGCCGACCAGTGGACCCATCGAGCCCAACAGGGTTCGAACCGCTTCCATGACTGACCAGAGCGGACTTTGATATTCGCTCATGACGTCACTTGCAGAGGTTTCGCCTACGCTTGAGACCACATCAGCGACGCCGGTCAGGACGGGTGCATAGAAGGCAAGCATCAGGACGCCGCCCAGAGTATAGGCCAGCGCAGGTAGCTTGATGCTGTCATGCAGCAGGCCGCGCGTTCGAACCGTCGCCAATGCCACAACGAACCAGATCAGCCCTTGTGCCGCAAAAAAGAAAAACCCGGTCAGATGCGTCGCCACGGCAAGCGCCAGGCAAAGCGAATAGGCCAGCCACGTCCGCACGGTTGGATGTTTCATGCCCTTCAGGAAAAAGATCATGCCAAGCGTGCTCCAGAAGGCCAGCTCGGTATAACCGCGGGCATTCTGAGAAAACCAGATATGGTGGAAAGAGACGGCCAGAAGCAAGGCGGTCAGGTGCGCGATGTGCGCACCGGCAATGTCTCGCGCCAGATACCAGATGGCGATGATCGAGCCGCACCCGAACAGCATGGCTGGCAGCCGCACACTCCATGCCGCCTCTCCAAACAGCATCGTCATAAGCTTGGCCTGCAGACTGAACAGGTAGTGATGGTTCATCGAATATGTCTGCATCATCTCGTCCCAGGGTAGGCGGAGATGTGTCTCGATGGTCAGGATTTCGTCATACCAGAGCGGAGCGTTCAGGCCCCAGACGCGCAGGATGAAAGCCAGCAGGACAATGCCACTCAGGATCTGGTGATCTCGGTCTGCAAACCAGGCTTTCATCAGGCCTCCGGCTTCTGAGCCCGAACCAGGACGAGCATTTCGTAGTTCGGATCATGCGTGGCCAGTTCGACCGGATCAACCTCGCTGGCCGCCAGTCCATGCAGGTTGCAGATGCATGTGAAGACGTTGCCGACGGTCGAAACCTCGACATGATCCTTGGGGAAGTCTTTATGGAACAGGCGGCGTTTGGACTGGGTGGTGAAATGCCAGTATTCGCCCCAGTCATCGACGCCTTCGCGGCGCGCAACACGGGTCATGCCGTGCGACGTACACAAGACAACACCGCCTGGTTTGAGAATGCGGTAAAGTGTGGCGATGGCCTTATCGACCTCGAAAATCATTTGCAGGGTTTGGGTGATAATGATGCAGTCGAACGTATTATCTGGAATGTGCGGAGCATCGGTCAGATCAGCGACAATGGTCGCCTGTGGATTGCCCTCGACATAGTTCAACACGTCAATCTGTGTGACCTTATCGCCGCCAAACTTCTTGATGTAGGCCGGATCGCCCATCTCCAGGCAGCGGCCCTTGATGTCTGCAGCGTTCTTCTCGAGGTATTCCTCGATATAAAAGCGCTCAATCGAAATCAGATCGCGATCCTGGCCGAAAATGGCACTGATCGGTGACAAGCGGCGCAAGCCACCAAAATCAACCGAACCGACCGGAACCGATTGCAACTTGTGGATGCGTTGTTGCTTGCGGATCCACTTGCGTAGGCCCTCAGGCAAGAGAATGGTCGCCGTATCGCGGACCAGCTTTTCCAGGCGCGCCATCGGGGTCATGACGACTGGCTCGCTTCAGGTTTCAGAGCGGTACGTTTCTCGGCAACAATGTCAGCGATGATCTCATCGAGTGTACGGAGCGGGCGAAAATCGATCGCGGCTTGCAGTTTCTCGACGCTGGGCAGGCGACGCTCCATGTCCTCGAAACCTTCAGGATAGACCGATGAATAGGGCACCAGTTCGATTTGTGAGGATGAACCGGTCACCGCCACGACCTTTTCTGCCAGTTCCATTATGGTCACTTCCTGGTCGGTTCCGATATTATAGACTTCGCCATAGGCTTCTGGTGTCTTCAACAGGCGCATCAGGGCTTCGATGACGTCATAGACGTGGCCAAAACACCGCGACTGCTGGCCAGTGCCATGCACCTTGAGCGGTAAGCCCTTGAGCGCATTGACGACGAAATTCGGCAAGACCATGCCGTAGCGCCCGGTCTGGCGCGGCCCGGTCGTATTGAAAAAACGCAGGACAACAACAGGCAGGTCCACTTCACGGGCATAGGCCAGGGCGAGGAATTCATCGAGCTGCTTGGCGCTGGCATAGGACCAGCGCAGGTTCCTGGTCGAGCCAATCGTCATGTCATCATCTTCGCAGAAGGGGAACTTGGTGGTCTTGCCATAGACCTCAGACGTTGAGGCGATGAAAGTTGGCGTCTTGCCCGGTATGGCGGCTTTCAGGACGTTTTCCGTCCCGGTAATATTTGTCAGGATAGAACGGCTCGGCTCATCCATGATCAGTTTGACGCCAACCGCAGCAGCCATGTGGAAGACCGCATCTGCCTTTGACACCAGGTCTTCGACCAGTGCGGCATCCAGCACCGAGCCTTCAATAAACGTAAAGTGGTTACTGCCATCAAGGCTCGACAGGTTTTGTCGGCTGCCGGTCGAAAGGTCGTCAAGTGCAGTGACCGTATGGCCTTCGGCAACTAGTCGTTCGGCCAGGTGCGATCCGATAAAGCCAGCACCACCAGTGATTAGAATGCGCATTTTCCCCTCGCCTGAGACAGTCATGAATCAACTTGCCCCATCTTACGCAATAATAGGGCCATACAAGACCAATGGAAGGATACGCGAAAAGATTTCTCTGGCGGTTTTCTGCGAACGGCACAAAAATCAGGGCACGATGGTAAGTATGCAGTCCAGCACAGTCCAAAATGATTTTGGTTTTGATAGCGCCTCACTGGCTGGCCAACGTGTGCTGGTGACCGGTGCAACGGGGTTCATTGGTCGCCGTCTTGTTGACGGCTTGCTGGCAAGTGGTGCAGAGGTCAGTGCCCTTGTGCGCACGCGCCAGAATGCGGGTGACCTGGCGCGGCGCGGCGTGAGGCTGTTCCCCGGTTCACTGGGCGATGTAGAGAAGCTTTCTGAGGCTCTGAGCGAACAGGCGATTGTTTTCAACTTGGCCTATGATGTACGCGCCAGTGGCGATGAGAACCTCCTGGCATTTCAGGCATTGTTGCAAGGCGCTGAGCGAGCGGCGGTGAACCGCATTATCCACGCCAGTTCGATGGTGGTTTATGACAGCTGGCCAGGCGGGCGAATTTCCGAACGCGAACCAATCACGCGTGACCAAAGCGGCTCATATCGTGACGCCAAGATCGCTATGGAGGAAATGCTCCTGGACTCGTCGATCCCGGCAGCCATCCTGCAGCCTGGAATTGTTCACGGGCCTGGAAGTGCCATGTGGACGGATGCGCCGAGGCGCGCCCTGAGACGTGGACCCGTCATCCTGCCTGACCCGATTGGCCTCTGCGCAGCCATCCACGTGGACGATGTGGTTCAGGCCGCCTTGAAGGCCGCGGCTGTGGAGAAGCTCGATGAAGAAAAGAGATACGTCCTCAACGGGCCAGGGCGCCCGAACTGGTTAGAGTTTTACCGCTCCCACATAAGCGCGCTTGGTGAGGGCGAGATCCTGCAACAAAGCTTTGAAGAACTGCAGGCGCGCTTGCCCGCGATACAAGAGAGTAGCGCCCGGTCTGGTGCGCCCTCAGGCGCCGCGCGGGTCAGTGCTTTTGTACGGAAAGTCATGGGGCGCAGCAGGTTTGAGGCACTGGTGCGGTTCGTGTCTGATCTCACGATTCGAAAAGGCCCGGTCTATCCAGACCGGCAGATGTTGGCCCTATATTCGGCCTGCCCGGACATCTCATGCGATCATGCTCGAGAGCACTTGGGCTTTATGCCTCGAAACCCACTATAGCGCGCCTGATTAGACCGGAGCTGAAGCGGCGTGACGTGTCGCGTTCGAACGCCTGGTCGGGATGGGGCCCAGACGTTCATCACGGATCGAAACCATATCGCGCAATCGAGCAACCGAAACCTCGTCCGGCTCATCAAGAATGCAAGTGCGCACCCATATGTCGAGGTGCAGCAGTCTCAGGCGCAAATCGTTGGAGGCTTCCCCAGTCAGGCGCAACATTTGCCGGCTTGAGAGTTTCAAGACGTCGCCAAGAGCCGGTGACCGGAAAAATTCATCCTTGATTTCCAACCGCTGGAACACCGTCGTCCAGAAGCCGACCTTGATGCGCTGGCTTAGCTTCTTGGGGATATACCGATCCGCGACTGTCCGTACGATCCATTTGTCCCGGATGAAGGGGTGAGCCTTCTCGAAAACGAAAGGAGAGAATTTCAGTTTATGCTTTCCGGGCAGGTTGGCACCGAACTTGGCCAGGTCATTGTCGAGGAATGGGAAACGCGCCTCAATGCTGGACGCCATGCCCATCGTGTCGTTGCGCAATAACAGCGTCCGCAGGTGATGGTTCATGTAATCAAGGGTCCAGCGAACAGTCGGGTCGGACCGAGCGAAGGTATGGGCGTCCACTGCCTCGGACACATCAAGATAATCGTCGAGCATTTCCATGCCATTCATGATGTCCTTGACGGCTGGGTAATTGCCGGTCCGGTCTGGCAACAGTATATGTCCGACTTTCGGGATGCTGCGAACCAGGTTGGCCATACCCTTGGTCATGCCCTCATAAGTGTCAGTCAATTGCTTTCGCCCAAGCCAGGGATAACCGAGGAACAATTCGTCAGAGCCTTCGCCCGATAACAAGCCCTTCACGCCCGTGTCGCGTGCCAGTCCGGCAATCATCATCAGTGGGGCACAATTGGGATGGTAGGTGAAAGGATACTCATAGTGACGTATGACTTTCGGGATCGTATCAACGAAATCCTGCTCCTCGATATCAACGCTGTGAATATCCAGTTTGAGGTGTTTCGCGAGGGCGCGAGCCGGATCAATCTCGCTCCAGTGACCTTTCACATTGGCATGAAACAAGGCCAGGTTCGGTGTTTTACGCGCAGCCATGGAAATGATCAGAGAGCTGTCGACACCGCCGCTACAAAAGGCACCGACATTCGCGTCTGCAAAGGCATGTGAATCTACACTGGCGCCCATCAATTGTTCAAACTCGTCTGCCAGCTGTTCGGCGGTTAGATCGCGCATGCGGGCATTCTCGGCCGGGTCGAGATAGTCATGCACCTGGAAGAAGGGGGATATCGTGGGCGTTCCGGCCTCTGACAGTTCCAGCATATGTCCGGGTGCGAGGGCCTCGACCCCTTCGTAGAAACTATGCCCCTTCGTGGGGCCGCCAAACTGCATCAGATAGGCGGCGACAGAACCAGCATTGGGTGTTAGGTCGAGCCATGGTCTGAGTGCCTTGACCTCTGATGCGAAATAGAAGCCCGCAGCCGTACTGGCATAGAAGAGGGGCTTTTTTCCGTAGCGGTCACGCGCAAGGACGGCCGTTCGATCCTGCCGATCGATAAACGCGAACGCGAACATGCCCTTCAGGCGGGGTAACGTATCAGCCGCGCCGTGATGCACCATCATGTAGAGAAGCACCTCGGTATCGGAGGAGGTTTCGAACACCTGGCCCCGGGCTTCCAGTTCAGCCCGCAACTCACGGAAATTG
>CBDUKI010000051.1:0-12162 GCA_965367765.1 uncultured Henriciella sp. | reverse complement strand
TGTCGAGGGCATAGGCACGGGTTTCGCGGATCAGCGCCTCGGGTTCAACCAGGCGATGAACCAGGCCGATGGCATGGGCCTCATCGGTCAGGAACTTTCGGCTCGACAAGAGCAGCTCTAGCGCCCGCGAGCCACCGATCAGGCGCGGCAGCAGCCAGGACAGGCCATATTCGGCGGGCAGGTTGAGCGGGCCGTGGGCTGTGGTCAGTTTGGCGCCTGGTACGGCAAACCGGATATCGGCATAGCAGGCGAGCACGAGGCCAACTCCGGCGGCGGCACCGTTGATCGCAGCGATGACCGGTTTGGAGAGTGCAAAATGATAGGCAAAATCCTGCTCGAAGGCGGCCATTTCCGGGGTGCCGGGTGTCACCAGGTCTGGCGCTGTGCCGGCATCGTAATTGCCGGACTTGGTATGCCCGTCGAGCGCTTGTGAATCGCCGCCAACGCAGAAATGTCGGCCCTCACCGGTGACCAGGATAACCCTGGCTTGCGGGTCGCGGTCGGCCTGGTCGAGCAGGTAGCGGTACTCTGTATGCATCCGGCCGGTCCAGGCATTGGCGCGATGGGGCCGGGCCAGCGTAATTGTCGCGATGCCGGCCTCGAGGGCATATTGGGTGGCCTTGAGTTCCATTCTTTCCTCTGTTGATCACCTGGGCGGGCGCACCGCCAAGCGGGGCTTGGGCAAGAATGCAATAAAAGTCAGGACGATGGCAAAGCCGATCGCCACGACGAGAAAGCTGTCGCGGAACCCGAACATGAAGGCTTCGCGGGCCACGGACCGGCCAATCGGGTCAAAGCCATGCATGAAGGCCTCGCGAAGCGGCATGCCATCGGTCTGCAGGCGCATCGTGTTGAGCTGGTGCATGTACATCAATTCTGAATTGCCCTCGTGCAGGGCCGAGGCGAGGTGGTCGCCATGAAAGATGGTGCGCCGTTGCAGAAAGACCGCCAGCAGGGTGACGCCGGTTGCGCCGCCAACCTGCATCAGGAAGGACGCAGCGCCGGTGGCCGAAGCGAGTATGGTAGGTGGGACACCGCGCACCGCCGTGGTGTTGGCGGGCGGCATCAGGAAGGAAATGCCGATCCGGCTCAAAATGATCCAGCCAATGAGGGACCAGTATGGCGTCGATACTGAGACCCCCGCCAGCAGCCACATGGACAAGGCAAAACAAATTGCCCCGAAGGCGAATAGCCAGCGCACATCAACCCTGTCGGTGAGGCGCCCGGCAATCGGGAAGCCAATAACCATTGCAATCCCGGCGGGAATCATCATCACCCCGGCTGCGGTGGGCGAATAGCCCTGGATGACCTGGACAAAGATCGGGATGAGATAGGTCGAACCATAGATGGCCATGCCGGTGGTGATAATTACCACACCGGCGCTGGCGAACTGCCAATGGCGAAACACGTTCAGGTTCAGTGCCGGGAAGGGGTGGCGCAGCTCCCAGAAGAAGAATGAGGCGCCCGACAAGAGGCATATGGAAAAGCGCAGTACCGTTTTGTCGGAATGCCAGCCATCGCGGTCGCCGCCAGCGATCCCGGCCAACAAAGTGACAACGCACAGGCCAATCAGGATCAGCCCGACCCAATCCAGTGGCGGGCGCTCAACATCCTCACCCTCGTCGCGCATCGGCATCAAGGCGGCAGCGAACACCATGGCGACAACGGCCAGTGGCAAGGTGGCGATAAAAACCAGTCGCCAACTCGACAGGTCGACCGCGATCCCGCCCAGGGCGGGGCCGAAGGCCGGGGCGAGCACGACGCCGATCGAGAAAATCCCCATCGCCGTGCCGCGCCTGGAATCCTGGAAGGTCTGGAAAATCAGGAACATGGACATGGGCTGCAATAGGCCAGCGGCAATGCCCTGCATGGCACGTGACAGGATCAGCAGGCTGTAATTTGTCGCGACAAAGCCGAGCATGGAACCGGCCAGGAACAGGACCATGCCGATCATATAGGTGAGCCGTGGCCCGAACCGTTTCATCGCCCAGGCATTTGACAGCATGGCAATCGTCGAGGCGGCAAGGAAGGCTGTCGACATCCACTGGGCCTGGTCCTGGCCCAGTCCGAAGGCGCCAATGATCGCGGGCAGGGCGACATTGATCGTGGTTGCGGCCAGCAGGGTCGCCATTGACCCACTGAGCATCGCCCCGAGCAACATCCATTTATAGGCCGGGCCGTGCTGGGCAAAGCGGCGGCGCACGCCCTCTCCGGCGAGGTCAGGAATGTCCATATTCCGGAGATCGTGCGGGACCGGGCCAGCAGGAATGGCAGCACTGGTCATCGTTCGACCTATTCAGCGTCGCGCGTGCGGTCGATGGTGACGCGAACCATCGATCCGGGGCGCAGGGCCACGGACGTGTCATCAAGTTCAATGCGGATCGGGATGCGCTGGGTGATCTTGGTGAACACGCCGCTGGCATTCGGGTTCGGCATCAGCGCCATTTCGGCGACGGTGAGATCGCGCACCACGGCAACCCGGCCGGTAACTGTATCGTTTGGCGCGCTGTCGACATGAATTTCGACCCTGGCCCCGGGGCGAACCTTGCGGATCTCGGTTTCCTTGATATTGGCCGAGACCCAGACCTGATCAGGATTGTGCATCAGCGCGACACGAAACCCCTGTAGGGACCGCTCGCCAATGTCGAAGAACAATTCATCAACCACGCCGTCAATCGGGCTGTGGATCCGGTGCTTTTCCAGGACCACTTCCTGGCGTTCAATCTCGGCATTGGCCTGGCGGACCGCCGCTTCCAGGATTTGCAGGTCCTGGGCAATCAGGCTGGTATCCTTGACCGACAGCACGGCCTGGCGGGAATTGGCGACGGCTGCGGCGACGGCCGCTTCGGCGGCTCGCAGGTTCTGTTTGGCGGTTTCCAGCGCATTATTTGAATTGTCCCAGACATCCTGGGTGACGCGCCCGCGCTCGAGCAGGGTCGCAATGCGGTCGAATTCACGTTGCTTGGTCGCCAGATCAGATTCTGCCGCGCTGACGGCCGCGCGAGCCGACATTTCCCCGGCCTGGCTGGCATCGACCTGGGTGCCGGACTTGGAATCGACCAGGCCCATGCGGGTACGTGTCTGTTCGATCTGGATCAGCAGGCCATCGCGCAGGGCAATTTGGGATTCGAGCTGCAAGCGCGGTTCGCGATCATCAAGTTCGTACAGCAGGTCGCCTTTCGACACGCGATCACCAACGCTGACATGTGAAGCGGTTACCGTGCCTGAGACTTCGGCCGAAATCGCGATCATGTCGGCGGCAACCCGGGCATCAGCCGTGGTCACGTGATTGCTGCGATGGACCAGCCAATTGGCAATCACTGTCACGGCGATGGCCGCCAGAACCAGGGCAATGACCAGGCGCGGACGCAGCAAAAGCGCCCCGATGCCGCGGCGCAATTTCAGCTCAGTATTGTCCTGGGGTGTGTCTGTCTTTTGCAGCATTCTCGCGCCTCGGTTCGTCTCGGCACGATCGAAAAATCTGTCGGGCGAAAGCCCCGGCAAGTCGTGCCATCTCTCCTAGTCCGACCCAAACAGATGCAAATTGCAAGATTGACGCTGGGGAGGCTGCGTCAAGAATTTCGTTTCAGTTCAGACCAGTCAATGTTGAGACGCCCAGCAATGACCGCTGATGCAAGTGGATATTCGGCCCGGCTTCTGGCGCTAAGCAATAGCAGACCGCACGCACTGTGACCCTTTCCAAAAGGCCCTAAATGTGCGACATGCGCGCGCTTGAGGTAAGTTCCGTACCCTCTAGCCCGGCTGGACGACATCCCGGCCCAGGCTGAATGGCGCGGGACTTGTTTCATTCCTTCATCACCAGGCCATCATGGCCCATGAAACAGAAAGTATTTGCGATGTCGATCACACTTGAGCGTAAAGCTGAACTGATCAAGAAATTTGCCCGCACCGAGGGCGACACAGGTAGCCCGGAAGTCCAGGTCGCGATCCTGACCGAACGGATCAACAATCTGACCGAACACTTCAAGGTCAACAAGAAGGACAACCACTCCCGCCGCGGCCTGCTGACCATGGTCGCAACGCGCCGGAAGCTCCTGGACTATGTCCGCCGAAAAGATGAGGCGCGTTACACCGCCCTGATCGAAGCCCTCGGAATTCGCCGTTAGGGTTTCGAGAACAGCCCGCCGATCATGGGGATCTGGCGGGCTTTTTCGTACGTAAGAAAGACAATCGTATGTTTGATAAACACTCAGTCTCGCTGGAATGGGCCGGCCGGACACTGACAATCGAGACGGGCCAGGTTGCCCGTCAGGCCGATGGTGCCGTGATGATCACCTATGGTGACACGTCGCTGCTGGCGACCGCCACATTCGCGAAATCTGCGAAGCCGGGACAGGATTTCTTCCCGCTGACGGTCAACTATATGGAAAAATACTATGCGGCTGGTCGCATTCCCGGTGGCTTCTTCAAGCGCGAAGGACGCCCGACCGAGAAAGAGACACTGACGTCTCGCCTGATCGACCGCCCGATCCGCCCGCTTTTCGTCGATGGCTTCAAGAATGAAGTCCAGGTCGTGTTGACCGCGATGTCATATGACCTGGAAAACGATCCTGACATTATCGGCATGATTGGCGCTTCTGCGGCCCTGGTTCTGTCCGGCGCGCCCTTCATGGGCCCGATCGGCGCAGCTCGCGTAGGTTACAAGGATGGCGAGTACATCATCAACCCGACCGTGGACCAGATGGAAGAAACCGAACTGGACCTCGTTGTCGCCGGTACGGCTGACGCCGTGATGATGGTTGAATCCGAAGCCAAGGAACTGTCCGAAGAGGTCATGCTGGGCGCTGTCATGGCTGGGCACGACGCCATCCAGCCAGTGATTGACGCGATCATCACACTGGCCGAAGCGGCGGCCAAGGAGCCGTTTGAGTTCGAGGCAGAAGACCTGTCGGAAGAACTCGCCGCCATCCAGAAGCTCGTCGGCAAGGACCTGTCAAAGGCCTATTCGATTACTGAGAAGCTGGAACGCCAGGCCGCCGTCGGTGCCGCCCGTGAAAAGGCCGCTGCTGCCCTGGTTGCGAGCGAAGAAAACGAAGATGGTCTGCAACCGACCGTGTTCGGGGCGGCTTTCAAGAAAGCTGAAGCCAAAGTGGTTCGCGGCGACATTATCAAGACCGGTAAGCGGATTGATGGGCGCTCGCTCGATCAGGTTCGTCCGATCCAGGCTGAAGCCGGCTTCCTGCGCCGGGCGCATGGTTCGGCCCTGTTCACGCGCGGTGAGACACAGGCCATCTGTGTTGCCACTCTCGGCACATCCGATGACGAGCAGTTCATTGACGGGCTGGACGGCCTGCACAAGGAAAAGTTCATGCTGCACTACAACTTCCCGCCATATTCGGTCGGGGAGACAGGTCGCATGGGCGGCACCAGCCGTCGTGAGACAGGTCACGGCAAGCTCGCCTGGCGGGCGCTGAAGGCCGTTCTGCCAGAGCATGAGGACTTCCCGTACACGATCCGCATGGTGTCCGAGATCACCGAGTCAAACGGTTCGTCTTCCATGGCGACCGTCTGTGGCTGTTCACTGGCCATGATGGATGCCGGCGTACCGCTCAAGCGTCCGGTTTCCGGTATTGCCATGGGTCTGATCAAGGATGACGAAGGCGTTGCCGTCCTGTCCGATATCCTCGGCGATGAAGATCATCTCGGCGATATGGACTTCAAAGTGGCCGGGACGGAGGTTGGTCTGACCAGCCTGCAAATGGACATCAAGATTGCCGGTATAACCAAGGATATCATGCAGACCGCACTTGAACAGGCGAAAGCCGGCCGTGCACACATTCTTGGCGAAATGGCCAAGGGTCTGAATGAAGTTCGTACCGAACTGGCAGACAACGCGCCACAAATGGAAATCATCAAGGTGCCGTCCGACAAGATCCGTGACGTGATCGGGTCAGGTGGCAAGGTCATCCGCGGCATTGTCGAGGAGTCCGGCGCCAAGGTGAACATTGACGATGACGGCACCGTGCAGGTCTCTGCAACGGATCGCGCCTCCATCGACAAGGCGCTGAAGATGATCAAGGAAATCGTGGCCGAGCCGGAAGTTGGTGAAATCTACCAGGGCAAGGTGGTCTCGATCAAGGATTTCGGCGCGTTCGTGAATTTCTTTGGCCCGAAAGACGGCCTGGTTCATGTCAGCCAGATGGCGAATGAGCGGATTGGCCACCCGAAGGATGTCGTGTCCGAAGGCCAGACCGTTTACGTCAAGCTGATGGGCTTTGATGATCGCGGTAAGGTTCGCCTGTCGATGAAAAATATCGACCAGGAAACTGGTACAGAGACCGAAAAGTCGGCTGAATAGGCCGTTCGGCAAAATTATTTGCCTGAATAGAACTGAAAAGGCCGTCCCAGAAGGGGCGGCCTTTTTCATGGTGAACTTGTCAGTGATTTGGTGGAAAGGCCCGCAATCACTTGGAATATTCGGTCCGAAACGGTTTGACATAAAACTGTCACATAACTTATTTTCCAGCCATGTTACAGTTTTATGACAAGATCGTTTCCACCGCGCTGCTGGCCTTGGCGGCCGCCGGTGGAGGTATGTTCGCGGCCGTGGCGCAAGACGCGCCAGCTTGCGATCCATCTGATGGTTACGGCATTTCATTGACGAAATATGTTGCTGAGGCCTCCAGTTGCGTTGCGCAGAGCGAAGCGTTCCGGACCGACTTTGCCGATGAATTATTGACCCGCACGAACCGCGTCCGTGAACAGGCCGGGCTTGCTCCGCTGATCCGCCGGGCCAGCCTTGACCAGGCAGCGAGGGCGCATGCGCTCGATATGGCGGCCCGCAACTATGCCAGCCACACAGATCTGGAAGGGCGTGATCACCTGTATCGCATCCGTGCCTTTGACCGCTCCATGCTGGTCGGTGCAACCGGGGCAAATGTGTTGATTGCGGGCACTGGCGCTGATGCCGGTGACATTTTCGTATTGATGCAGGAAGACGAGCTGAATGATGCCAATTTGATGCGCGCTGGTTTCACCGATGTCGGCATCGCCGTCGCCAAGACCGATGGCCAGGCCTATGTCGTTCAGGTGTTCGCCAGTCAGGAGGGCGAATTGAAAGAGGCTCTGCCCCTGACACTTTCGGGCACGACGCCAATCCGCGCACGCCTTGCCGGGACAGGGCGCGAGACGGTTGGCTGGGGCCTGACGGACCAGGCATCTGGCGAATTGCTGGCCAAGGGCAATGGCACGCGTGTGCGGGCCTCACGTCTGGGCGACACTTTGGGGGCCGCGCTGGATATTGTGGTCAATGCCAGCCACGAAACCCAGGTGCTCAAAGGGCCATTGGTGTCTGCGCAATAGCGTTCCCCCCGACGCTTGCCAGCGCAACAAGAGAGGCCGACCTGAGCGTTCAGGTCGGCCTCTTTGCGTTCGGTCCTGAGACGGTTTACTCAGTCATCGCCGTGATCGTCGCGGTCCCGGATGTGCCGGTATTGGTCGTGTAGCGGGAGCTGTCATTGACGGCGGGCGTGTCGCTGGCTTCTTCAAATGTCGCACAGATATCGCCTTGCGGTGTGGTGGCGCAGATCGTTTTTTCCTCGCCATTCCAGGTATATGGCGCAGACAGATCACCGCTGCTGGCCGTTCCTGTTGCGTCGTCGAAGCTCCAGACCTGTGTTTCGCCGCTATCGGAGGCGAAGGATATCGTCATCGTGCCTGCAAAGGCTGGCGCTGCAATCAGTGCGCTTGTGGCAACAGCCACCATCATTTTCTTCATTTCGTGTCTCCCTTTATTCTTATCTGGTTGTCCTTTCCGAAGGACACCCTGAACAGGGTTAACCATAAAAGCAGCTAAGCGCAAAGCCCGGCTCAGGCGCGTTGAGAGACTGACAGGACATTGCCATCCGGGTCCTTGAACCAGAGGATGCGCGCGCCGCCATCCGGGCTGGTCCAGATGGCGTTTTCATCTTGGTCCATGCCGTCAAATCGACTGAATGCCACGCCTCCGGCCGACAAGGCCGCATGGGCGCTCAGGATATCATCTACCTGCCAGTCGAGCACTGTGAAGGGCAGCGGTGTGTGACCGGGCACCTTGGACAGGCGAAGCTCCAGGCCATTGAGAGCATAGACCAGAGCATAAGGGTCATCGCTGAGCAGGGACAGGCCGAGCGCACCTTCATAGAAGGCCCGCGCTGCGCCCGTGTCTGACGTGGCCAGGAAAACAGTGGGTCTGGATCTCGACAGGTCCATTCGTGCCTCCCGGCCGCCACTGTGTCAGCGCGACCGGGCTGGCGTCAAGCGGGTCCTAGCTGGTTTCTGTCATCCGCAAGAAGCGGTTGCGCATATCCCTGTCGGTCTTGAACACACCGGTGAACTGGGTGGTGACCGTGGTGACATCCTTGTGATGGACGCCGCGTGTCGACATGCACTGGTGTTCAGCGTCGATATAGACGGCCACGCCCATGGGTGACAGGCTTTCAGTGATCGCGTCGCAAATCTGCGCGGTCATGGTTTCCTGCGTCTGCAGGCGCTTGGAGAAAATCTCGACCACTCGCGCCAGCTTGGAAATGCCGACCACGGACTGGGTTGGCAAATAGGCGACAAAGGCCTTGCCGATGAACGGCGCCATGTGGTGTTCGCAATGGCTCTCGACATCAATATTCTTCAGGATGACCATATCGTCATAGCCCTGTACGTCATCAAACGTGCGCGACAGGTATTTGACCGGGTCTTCCTCATAACCGGCAAACCATTCGCGATACGCCTTGACGACGCGTTTTGGTGTGTCGATCAAGCCTTCCCGGCTTGGATCATCTCCGGCCCATGCGATCAGAGTGCGCACGGCGTCCATGGCTTCTTCTTGGGTAGGGCGTTCGATCGGTTGAGCGCCTTCCAGCGCATCTTTTGGAGTGATGGCGTCCATTGCCATGTCAATTTTCCTTAAACTGAGGGACGGAGGTCGAGCCGGAAAGTCAGGACAAGTTTTCACTTGCCGTCCAAGCCGGTCTTAACGCCCGCCCGAGTTGAACCCTCAGGGCGATGGAGCGAACATAGGGGCAAAACTCTTAACATTCCAGACTCCCGTTGCGGTAAGCGCCTGCATAAGCCTGTAATTTCTAGGGCGGAGACGGTGATTTATGAGGCTGATGGCTAGGCCCACTGCCATAATCACACTATCTCTTGGGCCAGATGAAACGGTGAGCGGCGTGGGCAGGATGGCATGACGGAACAGACACAGGCAGGGCGCCTTGACCAGGTCTCGGTAGATCGCGGATCGGAATTCATGTCCGAAATCGAGCGCGACAAGGCTCACCGGGAAAAGGCCCGGAGCGTGCGTCCGCTGCGTCGTCTGGTGCCTTTTGTCATGGCCTATCCGGGCCTGCTGACGGCTTTTGTCATCTTCCTCATTCTCGCTTCGGGGCTGACCTTGCTCCTTCCGGCCGCTTTTCGCCTTGTCGTCGATTGCGGCTTTAGCGCGGCGTCGCAATCGGCGAGTTGCCGCCAGTTCGCCCTCGGCACCGACCTGTCGGCCTATTTTATCGGCGGGATCATCGTTGCGGTCCTGCTCGGCCTGGCCAGTGCCTTGCGCTACTATTTCATCAGCCGTCTTGGCGAGCGTGTGGTCGCTGACCTGCGCCGGGCGGTCTATGATCATATTCTCGGCCTCAGCCCGGCCTTCTTCGCACAGACCCGGACCGGCGAAGTGCTGTCTCGCCTGACCACGGACACAACCTTGATCCAGACGGTTGTCGGCTCGTCCATCTCGGTTGCACTGCGCACGGTTGCGACGACTTTGGGGGCGCTGGTCCTGATGGTCATTGTCAGCTGGAAACTGGCGCTGATCGTGCTGGCTGCCGGGCCGGTCATTATTGGACCGATCATGCTGTTCGGGCGCCGGGTCCAGCGTCTGTCGCGCACGAGCCAGGACAATCTGGCCAATGCCTCTGCGCGGGCCAGTGAAAGCCTGCGGGCGATCGAAACGGTTCAGGCGTTCACACGCGAGCCGGAGGAGCGGCGTAACTTTGCCGAAGCTGTCGAGCAGACTTTCGATGTTGCGCTGCGCCGAATTCGTGTGCGTGCCTTCATGACGGCGATCATATTTTCGTTCATCCTGGTCGGCCTGATCGGGTCGCTCTGGTTTGGGGCGTCGGAAGTCCAGAACGGGTCTGTCACGCCCGGCGCGATGACCCAGTTCGTGATGTATGCCTTCGTTGCCGTCAGCGGCGTTGGCATGCTGACCGAGACCTATGCGGAAATCATGCGTGCCGCCGGTGCCACAGAACGGCTGATGGAGATCCTTGCGGCCCGGCCCGACATTGCCGCCCCGGCTGAGCCAACCACTCTGCCACGCCCGGTACGCGGGGAGATCGGGTTTGACGAGGTCAGCTTCTATTACCCGTCCCGGCCCGAAGCGGCGGCCTTGCAGTCCGTCTCCCTCTCGATCCAGCCGGGCCAGACTGTGGCACTTGTCGGCCCGTCCGGCGCAGGCAAGAGCACAATGTTCCAGCTCCTTCTTCGCCTGTATGATCCGCAGGCCGGGCAGGTCACGCTGGACGGTATCAATATGCGCAACCTGGACCCGACCGAGCTGCGCCAGGCCCTGTCCATCGTGCAACAGAACGCCCCGCTCTTTGCCGGTTCGGCGGCGGACAATATCCGCTTTGGCCGCAGCGCTGCCAGCGACCAGGACGTCATCGAAGCGGCCCGTATGGCCAATGCCGCGAGCTTTATCGAGGCGCTGCCGCAAGGCTATGATACACCGCTCGGCGAAGGCGCAACGACCTTGTCAGGCGGGCAGAGGCAGCGTCTGGCAATTGCCCGGGCAATCCTGCGTGATGCGCCGATCCTGCTGCTCGACGAGGCCACCAGCGCGTTGGATTCGGAAAGCGAAAAAGCCATCCAGGATGCGTTCGAGACGGTCTCTTCCGGGCGCACCACGATCGTGATTGCCCATCGCCTTGCCACCGTGCTGCAGGCTGACCTGATCGTGGTCATGGACGAGGGGCAGATTGTCGACCAGGGCACGCATCATGAATTGCTGGCCCGCGGTGGGCTTTATGCGCGCCTGGTCGAGCTGCAATTCGGCGCGCACGACGCCTGATCAGCCAAAGGCCTGTTCGGGCAGGTCCAGTCTCGGCTGGGCTGCGATGACATCGGCTTCGCAGCCTTCATCCCAGGGGAAGCGCCGCGTCTCGCCACTTGGCCAGAACAATTGCAGGGCTGGAAGCGATGTCTGATGGCCTTCCACCTCGCGCCAGAACCAGTTGGCTGAATGCAGGTATTCCAGCGCCTTGTTGCTGTCATCGACGGCGCGGCAGACCATGTCATAGCCATCAAGAATCTCGTGCCACGGCTCGCCCGGCACAGGGCGGTTCCCGGCCTTGATCTGGTCATGGGCAACCCAGAGGATGGAATGGGTCAGCTCCATCGGCAGGCCGGCAAGGAACAGTTCGGGATGATCCAGCGTGCGGGTAAACCCGACCGTGTAGGAAAAGTTCGGCTGGTGGCCCTGCGGATCGAAGACCGAGGCACAGAACCAGCCATGCGTGTCTATGTTCGAGAGAATGTTGCGTTCATATTCGGCGCGCTGGTCGGATGTAATCATGCCTCTTTGTCCTGTGGGGCTTGGGTGGGGGCGGTTTCGACCGGGCCGAGATGATCGGCCAGATTGGCCTTGCGGGCGCGGAAGAAGAAGGCGATCGAGCCGATATAGGCGCTCAACGTCATGATGAGGACGATCGTCGGGATGACATGCATGGCGCCCTCCCCGACGGCGACCGGGCCGAACCAGGCCAGATCGGCATTTGGCAACTGGCCCTTCTCTGCCAGCGCAAGGCCAAGCCGGGCAAAGTCGCTATAGGCCTGGAAAATCTCGTTTATGAAGCCCAGCGCGAACATGGAATAGATGACCAGCGCAATCCACATCATCACCCGGTCGAGCCGGTGCGCGGCCAGATAGGAGGTGACCAGCATGCCGAAAACCAACGTCATGTAATTGGCCATGGTCGCGTTGCCGACGCTGATGATTTCAAAGAAGAGATAGGTCTGTTCAAACGCGCTCATGCCGCCTCCCCGATGGCTTTGCTGGTGAGTGTGGCGGAAGATCGGGCCGAGGGGAAGGGGCCACGCAGCCCTGCGCAAGGGACAGACAAGCGCCCGCGTTCGCACAAGCCGGTCTTGCACGTTGCTGCGGGCTGAATT
>CBDUKI010000050.1:0-12172 GCA_965367765.1 uncultured Henriciella sp. | reverse complement strand
AATCCAGAGCAGAAGCTGGCGATTGGCCTTGGCTGCGACATCGCCTATGCGCCGCGCCTGGTCTATGCCGACAAGCACAATCTGGAAAACTTGCAGCCGACACCGATCGGAGTGAACTGCTATCTTTGCGAGCGCCCGAACTGTATGCAGCGCGCACACGCGCCGCTCAACAAGACGTTGAACTTTGACGAGCGCGCCCGCAGCATGTCGCTCTTTCGGTTCGACGAGGATTAGGCCGTCACGCCGCCAGCAGGTGGGCCGGACGGTGCAGGTCCGGCGCCAGGCCTTTGCCCATCAGGTCGATGAAATTGTCGACATAGAAGCGCTCGCGGGCAGCTTCCGAGACATTGGCAATTGAAGCGTCAAAGCGTTTGAGCGGATTGCGCCCGCCTTCGATGTGCGGGAAATCCGAGGAGAACATGCAGACCTCTTCACCCGCATTCTCGATGATCCAGCCAGCATCTTCATGCGGGTAGGGCGCAGCGCGGAATTGGCGGCGAATGATGTCTGACGGCTTGGCTGACAGGTTCTGCAAACGCGCCTCATTGCGAACGAAGGCATGTGCGGCTGAATCCAGCGAGCGCATCCAGCCGGGGAGCCACGACGCGCCCAGCTCGATTGCACCCCATTTCAGGTTCGGGAACGTGTCGAGGACGCCATCGAAGATCAGCGTGGCCATCGTCTGCATCACGGCATTGGCAATCGGGACATAGCTGACCGAGGTGAAATTGGTATCGCCGCCATGAAAATCCGGAACCGGCGGCAGGCCATTGGTCTTGTAGACCGGGTTCAGGCGCTCTTCGCCGCCGACATGGAACAGGATCGGCACGCCGGCTTCCTGTGCCATTTCCCAGACCGGGAACAGGCCAATATGGCTGGGGCTGTGATTTTGTGGACACAATGATGGCACCATCAGTGCCTTGGAGCCGATCCGCAGGGCTTCTTGCGCGCATGCCTTGGCATGTTCGAAGGATTCCAACGGGATATAGGCGGTCGGCAAGAGGCGCCGGTCGACCGAGCAGAAATCCACCATCATTCGGTTGTGGGCCGCCGCGGCGGCATAGCACAGTTCCATATCATCGCCCTGGTCGAGACCGAAATTCCCGAGACAGAATGTGGTGAAGACCAGTTGGCTGGCAAAGCCCATGGCGTCGAGCGCTGCGGGGCGGTCCGCCCTCAGGAAAGCGCCGTGAGCTTCGTAATTCTTGCGCAGCATGATGGCTTCATCAGCCTCACTGCGAAAGTCGGCATCGGCCTGCTTGTCACGCACCTGCTCGGCCCAGGATTGTTCGGCAAGTTTGGCACGGTAAGCCGGTAGGGCGTGAAACTTCGCCAGCAAGGACGGGTCAAAATACTCATCCAGGCAATCGGCCAGCTCCATGAGATGACTGTCGGAATCGTGGATGATCCTTCCGGTTACGTATGACATGTTGTTTCCTCCCGAAGTATTATTTGTCTTCTTATCTCCAATTGAACGACCAGGGTGCGACGGCGTCAAACGCCAATCCTACCAGGTGTCGACATTTGGCCGCTTCTTTTCGGTCCTGACCGGTTTGGGCGGCAAAGATTTCAGCGCAGCCATGATGTGTTTGCGTGTGTCGGCCGGGTCAATCACGTCATCAAGCTCGAAATGCGATGCCATGTTGATGGCCTTGCCGCGTTCATAGCTTCGCGCGACCATTTCCTCATAGGTTTTCTGGCGCTCGGCGGGGTCTTCAATGGCCTGCAATTCTTTGCGGAAGCCAAGCTTCACAGCGCCTTCCAGACCCATGCCACCAAACTCGCCGGTTGGCCATGTCACCATCAACATAGGCGCGCGGAAACTGCCGCCTGCCATCGCCTGTGCGCCCAGGCCATAACCCTTGCGGATGACGACGCTGATCAGTGGCGTATCGAGATTGGCGCCGGTCACCATCATGCGTGAAGCATGGCGCACGAGGGCCGTCTTCTCGATTTCCGGGCCGACCATGATGCCAGGACAATCGACAAGCGTGAGAACTGGAATGTCAAAAGCATCGCAAAGCTGAATGAAACGGGCGGCCTTGTCGGCGCCAGGGCTGTCAATGGCGCCGGATAGGTGGCTCGGATTGTTGGCCACAATGCCAATCGGGCGCCCTTCAATCCGGGCGAAAGCGGTAATGATGCCAATCCCCCAATCCTTGCGAAGCTCTAGCACGGAGCCGATGTCGGCAATGCCATCTATGACCTTGCGCATGTCATACCAGCGTAACCGGTTCTCCGGCACGATGAAGCGAAGTTCGCGTGCGTCTGGGGCTTCCCATTCATCGATCCGGCCCTGGAAATAGGACAGGTATTTCTTTGAGACCGCGACAGCTTCTGCCTCATCCTTGACCGCGATATCGACCACCCCATTGGGCACCTGCACATCCATCGGGCCAACCTCTTCGGGCGTGAAGACGCCGAGGCCGCCACCTTCGATCATGGCCGGTCCGCCAATCCCGATATTGGCGTTCTCGGTCGCGATGATGACATCGCAGCAGCCGAGCAGGACGGCATTGCCAGCAAAGCAGCGCCCATTGACGATCCCGATGGTCGGCACAAGACCGGAGAGGCGGGCAAAATAAGTGAAGGCGAGGCAGTCCAGACCCGCAACGCCTGTCACATCGGTATCGCCGGGGCGCCCGCCACCACCTTCTGCGAACAGGACGGTGGGCAGGCGGTTATGTTCGGCAATCTCGAACATACGATCCTTCTTGTAGTGGTTCAGCGCGCCCTGTGTTCCGGCCAGAACCATATAGTCATAGGTCATCGCCATGATGCGCGACTGTTCTTCCGGGAACAGGTGACCATTGACGTGGCCAAGGCCGCACACCATGCCGTCGCCGGTCGTGTTCTTGATCAGGTCATCCATACTGCGGCGACGGCGCTGGGCGGCAAGGGTGACAGAACCATACTCAACGAAGCTGCCTTCGTCGCAAAGGTCGTCGATATTCTCACGCGCGGTGCGGTTGCCGCGTCCATGACGCTTGGCAACGGCTTCGGGACGGTTTTCATCATGCCCGGCGGCGATCCGGTCCAGGGCCTCCTGGAGGTCGGGCCGGATATGATCCAGGTCTATCTCAGCGACGTCTGTATTCGTATCAGCTTCGACAGCTTGTTCTGTAAGGGTCAACAGGCGGTGGTCTTCGAACACGGTTTCACCGGCATTGGCATCGACGGATTGAACAATGCCGCTGACCTCTGCGCGGATCTCATGCTCCATTTTCATGGCTTCCATGATCGCGACTGTCTTGCCGGCCCAGACAGGCTCGCCTTCGGCAACTTCCACGGAGACAATCGTGCCCTGCATCGGCGCGACGATGCCGACTTCACCCGGCTGCAGGTCGCCCTGCTGGCTTGAGAAACTGGTCGCTTCGGTGGTTGGAGATGCGCCACCAGACTTGCGGTGACCCAGCACGGCCAGCGGATCAACCGATTGGGCCTGGCTGACCAGAGCAGAAGCGTGTTCATCAATGAATTTGGTGTGGACGTTGTAGGCCTTTACATCAGCGTGCCGCAGCAGGGTTTCGTGAATGGCAATGGTTGACGGTGCGCCAACAATCTCGAATTCCGCGAGCGCGCGGTCCAGACGCGAACAGGCTTGCTCGAACGTCCCACCAGGCACATGCGCGATCAGCTTGGCGATCATGCTGTCAAAGGCCGGATTGGTCCGATAGCCAGCATATCCATATGTATCGACACGTATGCCGGGGCCGCTTGGCAGGTTGAACTGGCTCAGCGTCCCCCCGCCAGGACGGACATTGCCGTCCGCTTCAAGCGTTTCAAGATTGATACGCGCCTGAATGGCAAAACCATTAGGGGCAGGAACCGCGTCTTGCTCAAGGCCGAGATCGCCCAACGTCTTGCCGCTGGCGATCGCAAGCTGGATCGCCACAAGGTCCAGCCCGAGTATGGCTTCGGTGACGGTGTGTTCGACCTGCAGGCGGGCATTGGCTTCCATGAAGTAGGAGCTGCCTGTCGCCGGGTCGACGAGGAATTCAAACGTGCCGACGCCGCGATACTTGACGCTTTCAGCCATTTTGACAGCGGCCGAGCAAAGGCTGGCGCGGAGCTTTTCTGACAGGTTCGGGGCCGGAGCGATTTCGAGGATTTTCTGGTAGCGGCGTTGCAAGGTGCAATCGCGCTCCCAGAGGTGTGAGACCGCACCTGTGCCGTCGCCGACGACCTGGATCTCAACATGGCGGGCCTGGGCGAGGAAAGGTTCGCAATAGATGGCATCATTGCCAAATGCAGCCTTGGCCTCGGACTGTGATCGCTTGAAGGCGTCAGGAAGATCCTTGATATCCTGGACCACCCGGACCCCGCGCCCGCCGCCGCCTGCAACAGCTTTCAGGATGAGCGATTGGCCATCAGACAGAGCCTTGAATGCCGACTTTGCCTTGGCCAGCGTCATCGGGGCGGCGTCGCCAGACAAGGTTGCGACCTTGCACTTTGTCGCCAGCTTCAGGGCTTCGGTCTTGTCGCCGAACAGGGACAGTGTCTCCGGTTCGGGGCCGACATAGACCATCCCCGCTTCTTCGACCGCGCGGGCGAAGTCGGCATTTTCACTCAGGAACCCGTAACCGGGGTGGACGAATTGCGCCCCGCATCGGCGGGCGGCGTCGACGATACTTGCAATATCGAGGTAAGCGCTGGCACCCTTCGCAGGTAGCTCGATCACCTCATCCACGCGACGCGTATGCAGCGACTCGTGATCATCCTGTGAGGCAATTCCAACCGTATGAAACCCCGCCTCGCTCGCGGATCGGGCAATGCGAATGGCAATCTCACCACGATTGGCGATCAGCAATTTTTGCATGTTTGTTTTCCTCGTTGCGCTTGTGTTCGGCGCCTAGCGACCGACGAAGTTCGGCTCGCGCTTCTCGACAAAGGCTTTCACAGCACTCTTGTGGTCCTCGGTGTTGCCACAGTGGACGTGATGGGTGGCCTCAAGGTCCATGCAGTCGAACACATCACCTGACGAAATCGCGCGGTTGAGGTTCTCCTTCATGTAGCGATAGGCCACCGCCGGACCGCTGGCGAGCTGCTTGGCGACCTCCATGGCCTTGTCCTGCAGCGCATCGGGTTCGCAGACCCAATTGGTCAGGCCGAGTGACAGCGCCTCGTCGGCGGTAACACGTTCAGACAGGAAGTAGAGCTGGCGCGCCTTTGCGGTTCCGACCAACTGGGTCAGGAAGAATGTGCCGCCATAATCGCCCGAAAAGCCGACGCGCGCGAAGGCAGTGGTCATGATGGCCGACGAGGCCATGACGCGCATGTCACAGGCCAGCGCCAGGGACAGGCCCGCCCCGGCAGCGGCGCCGGGCAGGGCGGCGATGGTCGGCTTCGGGATTGTGTAGAGCTTACCTGCGGTTGCACGCTGGTTGTGGCGTTGTCGATGGATTGCCGTGTCGATGGCCACCTTTTCACCGGACCCGGCATTTCTGGCATTCATGCCTTTCACGTCCCCCCCGGCACAGAACCCTTTCCCGGCACCGGTCAGGATGATGCAGCGCACATCGTCGTCCAGCTCGGCCCTGGCCAGGGCGGTCTGCAAACCCTGATTCAGTTCCGCCGACATCGCATTGCGCGCTTCTGGACGGTTCATTGTCAGGGTGAGAACGCCATCTTCAAGCGAGGCCAGAAGGTGGTCGGTTCCGGTTTCGGTAATATCTGTAGCCATTCTGCGCTCCCATAGTTATCACCAAGGATCATAGTAACACTGGGCCCGCAGGCAATCTGGACGTCGCGTGAGCCTGATCGAAAAGAATGGGAGAGATTGAATGAGCAACATTTTTGATGACCTGTATTCCGTCGAGGGAAAAGTCGTGCTGGTGACTGGTGGCTCGCGCGGAATCGGCGAGATGATTGCTTCGGGTTTCGTCGCCCGTGGGGCAAAGGTCTACATTTCGTCTCGCAAGGCGGAGGTGTGTGATGAAACCGCCAAACGGATCAGCGAGACGTTTGGTGGCACATGTATCTCGATCCCCTCTGACCTGTCGCAAATGGTGGGAATCGAAAGCCTGGTGAAACGCTTCGGTGAAATGGAAGACAAGCTGGATGTGCTGGTCAACAATGCCGGTGCGGCCTGGGGCGCGCCGATCGAGGAATTCCCGGAAATCGGCTGGGACAAGGTGATGGATGTGAATGTGAAGGGCGTGTTCTTCCTGACCCAGAAACTGTTGCCGAAACTTCGCAAGGCAGCGGAGTCAGGCACGCCAGCTCGGGTCATCAATATCGGGTCGATCGATGGCCTGAAGAGTGCGCGCTTTGACACGTTCTCCTATGGTGCCTCCAAGGCGGCTGTCCATCACCTGACACGCTTCCTCGCGGCACATCTCACGAATGAAAAGATCCTGTGCAACGCCATCGCGCCCGGGCCATATCCAACCTGGATGCTGAGCACCGGCGTTGGTTTTGGCGGTGAAACGGAGAACGCTGATTGGGAGAGTGTTGGAGAGGGCAATCCGAGCGGACGGGTTGGAACCCCTCAGGATATTGCCGGGCTGGCCATGTTCCTGTCGTCCCGCGCGGGCGAATATGTTGTCGGCCAGGTGATTGCCAGTGATGGCGGGGTTGTCGGCACGAGCTAGCCAAGCCAGCCTATCATGGTGAGCCAGCGATAGATCAGGCGCACGGCGACATACAGGATGAGTATGGCGGTGGCCCGCTTGATCAAACCCGGTTCGAGGCGCGCGCTGGCCAGCCATGATCCAATCTGGCCGCCGATCAGAACAGCCGGAAACAGCGCCCAATAGGGTGTCAGGGCAGACACGATGTCCAGATCGTGCAGTTTTAGAATCTGCCCGGTTAATCCTGATAGCGAGTTGACCAGGATGAACAGGCTGCAGGCCGCCGCGATGCGTCGCGGCGTATCCCACCGCAGAAAATAAAGCACTGGCGCAAGGAAGATCCCTCCGCCAATTCCGACCATGCCGGACAGGAGGCCAATCCCTGCGCCAACCAGGTAGGGGATTGGCTGCATACCGGATGCAGGCACAGGCGCGCCAATCTCCGTATTGGGCTGGAAGACGAGGCGTATGCCAGCAATCAGGAGCGCAAATCCGAGCAGGCCGACGAACAGTGTCTCGGACACGACCAGCCGACCACCGATGAAGGCGGCGGGAATGGATGTGACCAGGAACGGGGCCATGCCTCTCCAGGGCAGAAGCCCGCCGCGATGAAAGCGCCAACAGCTACCGGCAACAACGATGATATTGCAGATCAAGGCAAGGCTGGGCAGGACACGATAGTCCGTCCCGTTGAGCACGAGCAGCGCATTATATGTCGAGCCGCCGCCAAAGCCGACAGAAGCATAGAGAAGGGCGGTGATACAGAACAGGGCAGCCAGGATGGGCGACATGAGAATCCTCCAGCATGGCTATGAAAGCGCCTGGCAATGGCTTGTCCAGAGAGCGTCTATTGTGGCGTTAAAAAAACGCGAGAACGGCGGCGTCTAGCGGCCATTGGCTCGGTATTTTTCAATCATTGTATCGGTAGACCGAGACGGTTCGAATTGCTCGATCAGGAAGGTGAGCGCCTCGCGTGATTCCTGTATGGCGAGCGCAATCTCGGCACGGGAAAATTCATCCTCATGCCCTGTGTCTTGCAGGTCCTCAATAAGCTCCAGCGCCCTGAAGATAACCAGAGTATGGAACTTCCAGTTTGGACCTGTCCCGGCGTGCATCCATGATCCCCAGTTCAACTGTATGGGGAATAATTAGGGGGAACATCCATTAAAATCAACCCAAGATTGTGTTTTGGGTCTACTGGTTGGCTTTAACGCG
Source organism: uncultured Henriciella sp. (assembly GCA_965367765.1). Lineage (GTDB taxonomy): Bacteria > Pseudomonadota > Alphaproteobacteria > Caulobacterales > Hyphomonadaceae > Henriciella. Next base: position 4,385 of record CBDUKI010000050.1, on the reverse strand, counting down.
GGCTCGTCCAATCTCAACATCGTCAATCATTGTCTGGTATGCATCCGGCATGGCGGGTGAAACGGCATCGCTGCCAACCGCATCAATCATGTCTTGTGGCGTGACCTTCTTCCGGTTCCTGCTGGCAAACCGTGCGATCACCCGGACTTCAGCATGTTGTTTGCCATTGCGCATGAACCTGTGTGACAGGCCGACATAGGTATCGTCCCACCCGGTCAATTCACTAATGATTTCAAACTTTTGAGGCGATTTGAGCATGCGCGAGACAGTCATGGATTGGCCACAGATCACCGGATACCATCCCTTCTTTCGCAAGACCGGCCAGCAGCCAGAACGCATGATGTAATTGATTGTACCAAGGTCGGCGAATGACATGTAGCGACTGTTGGTCATGTGGGCGAACATGTCCTGATCGGTCAGCCAGACGCGGTATTTCAGTCTCGAAGAGTCAAGAATACCAATGCGTTTGCGCGATAGCGAGGCGCGCAAGAATACGATCATTAGTCGGAAAAAAAGGTTCACGCGTCGTCCCCGTTCAAGCCTTGATCCGGCGAACCATTCGCTGAACAAGTTGCGTGTTATAGTTCACGATATGTGACACCGCCTCATGCGCGAATGTTGCGCCTGTATACCAGGTATGGCTGTCTCCCTGCATGTCTTCCAGGCGTTGCATCAGCCCATCGAGGATGGCCTGCTGTTTGTAGCGAGCATGATATTTCCACATTTTCTGAACGATGACATTGGTCACCTCGGCGCCTTGCTTGGCGACATCCTGCTTGAGCAGTTCGACAAGTTCCGGGCCGGAATAGTCGCCTGACAATTGCCCTGAAAGATACAGGTGGCCGCCAAAGTCACGCTCGTATCCATCGCGGCGAGCTGACAGTAATTGGCCCAGCTTGGCACCCGGAAGCACGGTTTCGCGATAGGATTCCGTGTTCACATCAGTGAACCAATTCTCGGCGGCAAACAGCGTCGTGGTGTAGCCGTTCCATACGATAGAGTCGCTGACAACGGCTTCATTCTCGGTCGGCTCGGTCAACAAGGCGAAATCATCAATCGGGATGGCGCAGACAATGTGATCGAATGCCTCGATATTGCCATTGTCGGTGATCAGCTTGATGCGTGGACCTGACCGGTCGATGGTGACAACGCGCTCATTGAGGCGCACATCAAGCTCGGCGGCAACGCGGTTCCAGAACTCAGCCCATCCCTCGACGGGCATCTTGAGCTGTTTGAACAGGCCCGTCAGGATCAGCTTCATGTCATTCCAGCGCAAGGCCTGCACGGTCGGAATTTCATCGACAAACCCGTAGGCGATATTGGTGGTCGAGCGGTGAATGAAGTTCTCGATCTTTCCAAGCTTGCGCGCGTCCAACCAGTCCTTGATCGGCATGGCGGCTTCCTCGATCGCCCATTGAGGTGGGGTGGGCTTGGCCAGCGCCTTTTCAAGCCGGGCCTTGGCGCGGCCATATCGCCAGACCTGAAGCATGAGCGGTGGGCCGGACCCGGCCTTGATATAGTCCATGAAATCTGCGCCATCGAAACGCTGCTCACGCAGGGCGCTCATCGGCATCCGGTATTCCTTCATCCACCGGTTTGTGACCTTGTGAGAGAAGGTGGCGTAACAGGTTCCCATCTCAACGACGGTATCGCCCTGATAGACGGTGAAAGACTTGCCACCAACTTGCGGCAGGGCTTCGAAGACGACCAAATTCGTCAGGCCATTTTGCTTGAGCAGACGTGCGAGACTTAGTCCGCCCGGGCCTCCGCCAATGATTCCAATGCGCGGTTGCTTAGGCATTCCCGATGCAGACAAACTGATAATCCCCTTGATCGCAGGCCTACTCTTACAGGCCATATTTTCTGCCTGCGCAAGCACTTTCCCGGAAAACGGTTACTGCAGTATTTATTGAGGGGTTCGTAGCAAATCATGCGTGCTGTTTTGCCAGATGTTAAGTGTATTCTGATCATTAGAATGAATGACGTCTCATATTGACCCATCTGCAAGCATTCGTGCGCTCCTAGGCCGGTTTCCCAATCCGACGAATGAGCTGCAGGCGGATATTTATCGCAGCCAGCACATGTTGCTCATCCGGCAAATGCTGCCAATGGGGGCGATCAATATCCTTGCCAGCCTGCTCGTGGCGTTCACGATGGTCGGGACGGTGGGGCCTCTGATCTCTGGCCTTTGGCTGGCCCCGATACTGTTGTCGGGCATCCTGCAAGTTTGGAGCTGGTCGCGCTTTCGCACGATGGCGACGCCCGAGAGGGTCAGCGGCGGCTTCCTTCGAAAAGGCGAATACGTCGCCGTTTTTGCGGGTATCTGCTGGGGCAGTAGCGGGCTCGTGTTCGGCCATGCGGGGGATGGTCTCGGCACACAGCATGCGATGTTCCTTTATGTCATCCAGGCAGGCATGGCGGCTGGTGTTGTCAGCCTGATCACGCCGCTGCCACGTCACACGTCGCGCTTTGTACTGCCATGCCTGCTGCCAACCGCAATCTCACCCTTCATGTCGGATGGCGATTACTTCGTCGCCATCGCGATCATGGGCGTGATTTTCTCACTTGCCCTGATCAATAGCAGTATCGACAGCTACAAGCAGCTGGCCGCCACCTATCGGATGACCTGGGAAAGCCGGCAGGCCCAGAACAACCTGGTCGACGCTATTGAATCGACCAATGATGCATTTGCCTTCTTCGACGCGACTGGGGCACTGGCCCTGGCGAACGAACAGCACAAGCTGTTGTTCGATGACGAGATGAAGACGGTCGACATTCACAACATGACCAACAGTGTCGAGACGATCAAGCACCGGGGGCGCTGGCTGATTCAATCGCGGCACAAGACGCGCCTTGGCGGTATAGTGTTGGTGCATACCGACATCAGCGCCATCAAGATGCGCGAGCGCGAACTGGTGGAAGCGCGCAAGGAAGCTGAAGAAGCCGACGAAGCCAAGAGCCGCTTCCTGTCCACAATGAGCCACGAGCTGCGTACACCGCTGAATATCATTCTTGGCTTCTCGCGACTCATGGCCTCCGATTCACAGGTCAAGCTGACCTGGGAAGAGGTCGCGGAGTATTCGGACAGTATCAATGAGAGCGGCACGCATTTGCTGCATCTGATTGATGATATTATCGATTATTCGAAGGTTGGGCTCGACAAATTCCTCTTGGATCCGGCGGAAGTGGATGTTCGCGCATTGCTGGCCCGGACGATTTCACTGGCAGCAAGTTTCGAGCATGTGCAGAATCTGTCTGACCTTGATGTCCAGGTCTCACCAAAGCTGGGCACCCTGCGCGTCGACGAGTCGGTTTGCCAACGCATCATCATGAACCTCTTGACCAATGCCATGCGGTTTCGTGGTGACGATAACCGCATCATCATCCGGGCTGGCCTGAATGCGGAGGGGTGTCCTTTCATTGCTGTACGCGACTTCGGCTATGGCATCCCGGAAGAAGAATTGGACCGTGTCTTCGAGGCCTTTTACCAACGCGAGAATGGCTTGAACCGCGGTTATGGCGGCACCGGACTAGGCTTGACGCTGTGCAGGCACCTGGCCCGCCTGCACGATGGTGATGTCATCCTGAAAAGCCGGGTCGGCGTCGGTACGACGGCCATGTTTGTTTTGCCAGCGTCAACGCACACGCCGCGCGTACGTAGCGTGTCCGACCTGACGGAAGATAAAGCCGCCTAAGCCGGGGCCTGCCACAATTTGTCGAGTTCAGCGGCGATGGCAAATGATTTGCGCGCCGGGGCGCCGCCAATGCGCAGGCCGATCATGGCCGAGCCTTCCAGCGAGGATGGGTCTGTTGCATGGCGCGACCAGCGACTACCCGCCACAAAGCCTTCATCAAGGCTGGCAAGGAAGGCCCCGAACTCATCTTCGCGGCTGTCGGCAAACAGCGGTAGCCAGATCAGGAACCGGGCCTCAGGCCATTTTCGCATCGCCCGGGGGACCCAGTTCGCCAGGGCGTCCATGTCGGCCATGGTTTCATAACTCGGATCCAGAACGACAAGCATGCGCTCTGCGCGCCGGGGCTGCAGGCGCAGCGCACCGACATAGCCGTCTTCCTTGCGGATTTGCAGGCGATTGTCATGGCCCATCGCCTTGGTGAGTGCTGCATGCTCGGTTGGGTGCTTCTCGAACAACACCAGGCGCGCTTGATCGCCAAGAACCTGGGCGGCCAGGGCAGGGGAGCCTGGATAGTGTTTCGGCCCGGCCGCCTGGACATGTTTGAGCCAGGGTTGCAGAGCGCGTGGTGCTTGCCGGGCGCGAGGCATGGCGAGGACACCGAGTTTGGCCTCGCCCGTCTTTTCAGATTGTTTGCCGGTCAGGTCGTAAATGCCGCGCGCCGCATGGGTTTCGACATAGAGAAGAGGGGGA
>CBDUKI010000049.1:0-12216 GCA_965367765.1 uncultured Henriciella sp. | reverse complement strand
GCTTCGTCCGCAGCGGCCTGGGCGCGGTGAACACCTTCGCCCTCCACGGGATCTGATGTTTCACGCAGCCCGGCCGTATCCGACAACCAGACAAGCTGCCCCTGTATGACCAGTCTGACCTCGATCACATCGCGGGTCGTACCCGGTATGTCTGTAACGATGGCCGCGTCTCGTCCGGCCAGCTGGTTCAACAGGGTCGACTTTCCGGCATTGGGCTGACCGAGTATGACCACGCGAAATCCGTCTCGAATTCGCTCCGTCAGATTTCCGTCGACGAGAGCCTGCTCGAGGTCTGCAATCAGAGTATCCATCAAGGCAAGCGCCGGACGATCAACCCGTTCAGGCGCATCCTCCTCATCGGGAAAATCGATACTGGCCTCGAGGAGAGCGAGGCATTCGGTTAGTTTTTCGCGCCAGCCATCATATAACTGGGCAAGGGCACCATCGAGTTGTTGCAAGGCCTGGCGATGCTGGCCCTCGCTTTCGGCATCGATCAGATCGGCGATCGCTTCGGCCTGGGTAAGGTCAAGCTTGCCAGCTTCGAAGGCGCGGCGCGTAAATTCTCCTGGATCAGCCAGGCGAGCGCCAGAAGCGATCAGGGTCTTCAGCGCCAGCTCCGTGACCACGCGTCCGCCATGTAGCGACAGTTCCAATGTGTCTTCGCCGGTATAGCTGGCTGGGCCCGGCATGAAGACCATAAGACCCGTATCAATCTCCTGGCCAGTCGGGTCGACCAAAGTATCAAGCCGCGCCACACGTGCGGGCGGCAGGCCCCGCTTCAAAACGGTTTCGGCAATCGCCCGAACCGCTGGGCCACACAGGCGCAAGACGGCGATTGCCGAGGGCGGTGTTCCCGTGGCCAGCGCGCAAATCGTATCGCGCGAAGGGTCCATCTCTAATTCTTCATGGCCTCGAAGAATTCGGCATTATTCTTCGTTTGCTTGAGCTTATCGAGCAGGAAGTCAACCGCATCGGATGTCCCCATCGGGTTCAGGATGCGGCGCAGGACGTAGATTTTCTGCAGCTGGTCCTTCTCGGTGATGAGTTCCTCTTTGCGTGTACCGGACTTCATGATGTCGATGGCCGGGAAGGTCCGCTTGTCAGCAATCTTGCGATCCAAGACGATTTCGGAATTACCCGTACCCTTGAATTCCTCAAAGATCACTTCGTCCATGCGCGAGCCTGTATCGATCAGCGCTGTGGCGATAATTGTCAGAGAACCGCCAAATTCGACATTCCGCGCCGCACCGAAGAAACGCTTCGGCCGTTGCAGGGCATTGGCGTCCACACCGCCGGTCAGCACCTTGCCTGAGCTCGGGACTGTCGTGTTGTAGGCGCGGCCAAGACGGGTGATCGAGTCCAGGAGGATAACAACATCACGGCCATGTTCGACCAGGCGCTTGGCCTTTTCGATGACCATTTCGGCCACTGCAACGTGGCGGGTTGGTGGCTCGTCGAAAGTCGAGGAAATCACCTCGCCCTTCACCGAGCGTTTCATGTCCGTCACCTCTTCCGGACGCTCATCGATGAGCAGAACCAGGAGATAGCATTCTGGATGGTTTTCCTCGATCGCCGCAGCAATATTCTGCAGCAGAACCGTCTTACCGGTCCGGGGCGGCGCCACGATCAGTGCACGCTGGCCCTTGCCAATTGGCGACACAATATCGATCACGCGGCCCGAGCGATCCTTCTTGGTCGGATCTTTCGATTCCATGTTCAGACGCTCTTCGGGGTAGAGCGGTGTCAGGTTATCGAAGTGGACTTTCTGGCGCGCTTTCTCCGGTGACTCGAAGTTGATCGAGGTCACGTCGGTCAGCGCAAAGTACCGTTCATTCTCGCCGGGCTCGGCAATCGGGCCTTCAACCGTATCACCGGTTTTCAAGCCTGCCTTTTTCAGGACGCCTGGGCTGACATAGATATCATCCGGGCCTGGCAGATAGTTGGATTCAGGTGAGCGCAGGAAACCGAACCCGTCCTGCAGAACCTCGATCACCCCACGCCCGATGATCTGCACTTCCTGTTCAGCCAGTTCCTTGAGGATGGCGAACAACATGTCCTGTGTGCGTAGCGAGGATGCGTTTTCAACGTCCAGCATTTCTGCATAGGCGAGAAGGTCAGTCGGTGACTTTTCCTTCAATTCGCTCAGATACACTTCGGACGGGAGATCAATTTCAGTCTCAGTATCAGCCATGATGGGTGGCATTCCAGATTGTAAAAGTATGGGAAAGCGGGCGTATGCGCCTTGTGCGCCGGACGGCGACTTTCAACTCATATGCGCGTCTTGCCCGATAGCGTCAAGATGTTTGCAGCTTTAACCGAAGACTGGCTTGACGACGGCGAGGATTACGACAGCAATCGCAATCAAAAAAGGTAATTCATTCAACATCTTGAGTGTTTTTGGTGTGATAGTCGCCGTTCCGCAATCTATTTTCTTTCCGATGCCGATATAATAGCCGTGCAGGGCACTCAGGCCGAGCACCAAGGCAAGTTTGATATGAATCCAGCCTTCAACCAGCAGGGACTGATTGAGATAAAGCATGGCCAGCCCGAGTACCCAGACCAAGATCAGCGCCGGGTTCAAGATGATCTTGCGTAACTTGTTCGAAGCTTCCTTCATCGTCTCGAACAGGGGTTCACCAGGCTGGCTGGACAATTGGTGCAGCTTGTAGCGTGGATAGATCAGAAGCCCGGCCATGAGTGCGATCACGAAAATGATGTGAAACGCCTTGATCCAGATATACATGCTCAAACGCCTTCCCTGACCAGCTCTACCACGCGTTCAACATGCGCAATCGGTGTTTCAGGGCGCACCCCGTGACCCAGGTTGAAGACATGGGGGCGGTTCTTGTAAGCCTCAAGTAAATGACGCACACGCGCTTCCATCGCGTCTCCACCGGCGATCAGCAGAAGGGGATCAAGATGCCCCTGGACGGGGAACCCAGTCGGCAGGTTAGCATTCACGAAAGCCGGGGAGACGGCTGTATCGAGCCCAACTGCATTGACGCTAACCTGGTTGACATAATTCGGCAGAACCGTCGCAGCTCCGCGTGGAAACCCGATCAGCGGCACCGTCACGCCAAGTTCGCGAAGCCGTTTGACCAGGGCCGCATTTGGTTCAACCACGAGCCGTTGAAACAGATCATCCGGCAAGCCTTCGGCCCAGGATTCAAACAACATCAAAGCATCTGCACCTGCTGCAACCTGTGCTGCCAGATAATGTGCGCTGATCTCGACCAGGTCGCTTAGAAGACGCTCTAGCGCTTCAGGTTTCTGATAGGCCCAGATGCGGGCCATGCTCTTGTCCGTCCCGCCGCGCCCTTCGATGGCATAAAGGGCCACGGTCCATGGTGATCCACAAAAGCCGATCAACGCCTTGTCAGCGGCCAGGCTGGCGCGCACCCGCTCAACCGTTTCATAGACTGGCGATAGGCGTTGAACCGCCTTTTCAGTCGCCACGCCGCGCAGGCCATTGCCATCTCGAACCGTTTCCACAATCGGACCAACACCTTTTTCAAAGCGCACATCAAGCCCGGCTGCATCCAGCACCAACAAGATATCAGCGAACAGAATGGCCGCATCCATGTCATAGCGACGTATGGGCTGCAGCGTCGCTTCAGCCGCCATGGATGGCGAGTAGCAGAAATCCAGAAAGTCCCGCGCTCTCGACCGCAACTCCAGGTATTCGGGCAGGTGACGGCCTGCCTGTCGCATCATCCAGATGGGAACAGGAGACGATTTCTTGCCGCTTAGAACAGTCAGGAATCGAGACGATTGAATATCAGCCATATGGACCTCTTAAACCCCAAGGATCATCTATCCGCGAATTATCATTATTAAGACCGGAGTCTCGTGGAAATCGCAGGCTGGGCGGATTTGTCCTTGTCCTGTCCACAGACTGTCCCCAGGTCCATCCTCGATTAACACTTAGTTAACCCTTTGAGAAAATGACTAATTTTGTGTTAACGGCGGGATTCCCAATACGTACGGAACAAGTCGGGATCGTGTGGAGTCAATTTCGTTCATTTGTGCAATTTGGAGTCAGATTCGCGCCGCAATTTACTTGTCCACAAGGCATCCACAGGGCTTGTCGAATTCATGCGAAACCTGCAAACCATGCAGCAGAGCAAATTCGGACCCATTATGCGCCCAGCGATCTATTTCAATGTTCATCTCGTCTCCGATTCGACCGGGGAGACGCTGAATGCAGTGATGCGTGCGGCGGCCGCTCAATTTGATCGCACCATACCGCTTGAGCATAATTACTACTTGGTGCGTTCGGAAAAGCAGCTTGATCGGGTGATGGCCGAGATTGAAGGCTCACCCGGTGTCGTGTGGTATACGATTTCTGATGAAGTGTTGCGCCGCAAGCTGGAACAGTTCTGCCGCCAGCGCGGTATCCAGACCCTACCCGTTCTGGACCCGTCCATTCATATGCTGTCGCGCCATCTCGGGATTGCCGCCAGTGAGCGGGTTGCTGGCCAATACACACTCAACGATGACTATTTCAAACGTATCGCCGCGATTGATTTCGCCCTTCATCATGATGATGGGCAGAATGTTGCAGGGCTGGCCGATGCTGATGTTGTTCTGCTTGGCGTCAGCCGAACTTCCAAGACGCCAACCTGTGTCTATCTCGCAAATCGCGGCGTAAAGGCAGGCAACATTCCATTGGTGCCAGGCATTCCACCCCCAAAGATCCTCGAAGAGCTGCGTCATCCGATGATCGTAGGCCTCAAGATCGGCGTTGACCGTCTGCTACAGATCCGCAATCAGCGCTTGATGGCGCTGAATGAGGAAAACCCAACCGATTATACCGATGAGGAAGCCGTGCGGGCAGAGGTCACCGAGGCAAGCCGACTTTACCAACGCAACAAGTGGCCGGTGATTGATGTCTCCCGGCGTAGTGTTGAGGAAACGGCGGCAGCCATTCTCAACAAGCTGAACGAAAAACGGGGGATCAATTGAGCCTCGATATCATTCTCGCCTCTGGCAGTGCCAGCCGCCGCACGCTGCTCGAGGGGGCGGGTGTGACCGCTCAGCTGATCAAGCCGAATGTTGATGAAGAGACAGCAAAGGCAGCCCTTCGCGCTGATGGGGTCGCGGTCGCTGACCAGGCCATGCACCTGGCCGAATTGAAGGCGATCAAAGTGTCCCGCAACCGCCCTGGCCTCGTGATTGGCGGCGATCAGATGCTGAACCTTGAAGGTGAGGCGTTCGACAAGCCAGCCGATATGGCTGCTGCGCGCCGGCACCTGGAAAAACTCTCCGGTAAGACGCATACGCTGGAGACCGCGATCGTCATTGCCCAGGAGGGCACGGCGGTTTGGCGGCATCTGGCCAGGCCTTCCCTGACCGTCCGTCCACTGAGCGATGCGTTTATTGATGAATACCTGGAGGCATGTGGAGAGCCGCTCCTGTCAACGGTTGGTGCATACATGCTTGAGGGGCGCGGCTCACAACTCTTTACAGGGATTGTCGGGGATTATTTCTCAATACTGGGTTTGCCGCTCTTGCCGCTGCTGGACTATTTGCGCACACGCGGAGTGCTGACGACATGACCGACCGGCTTGGTGTCATCGGCGATCCGGTCGCCCATTCCTTATCGCCATTGATCCACAATCCGTGGCTCCAGGCAGCGGGGATCGATGCGCGCTATGAGGCCATTCACGTTCCAGATGGTCAATTACCCGATGCGCTTGACCGGCTGTATAAGGAAGGTGTGGTCGGCCTGAACGTCACCCTGCCCCATAAGCAAGCCGCCCTCGCGGCTGCCGCGTCTGCGTCGGAGGCGGCCTCCAGGATCGGCGCGGCCAACACGCTCAGCCGCGGTGAAAACGGCACATGGCTTGCTGACAATACCGATGCGCCTGGGGTACTCAAGGCGTTGGAGATGGCAGGGCTGGCTGAGCTTTCGGGTTGCCGGACGCTCGTACTGGGCGCGGGCGGCTCAGCGCGGGCTGTTGTCTATGCTCTGTCCGAATCAGGTGCTGAAATCACGCTGTTGAACCGTACTCTTGAACGCGCGGGCGCTCTACTTACCGAGATCGCGCCCGGAAATACCGTATACGGACCTTTGAGCGGATTACCGGATAAACTGAATGCTGCAGATTTGGTAATCAACACGACAAGCGGCGGCCATAGCGGCCAGATGCACACACTCACGCAGGGGGGCGGCCGCTTGTTTCTGGATATCTCCTATGGTCCAGCGGCGGCGGCTCAGCTGGCCCATGCTGACGAAATGGGCTGGCAAGTACGTGACGGTTTGACCATGCTCGTTGCCCAGGCGGCGGAGAGTTTTCGTATCTGGTTCGGACAGATGCCCGATACGCAGGCGGCACTTGTGCGTTGCCGCCAGGCAGTGGAGGCGCGCGCATGAAAATCCTTGGATTGACCGGATCGATCGGCATGGGAAAGTCTGCCACAGCCCAGATGTTCCGCGATGAACATGTACCGGTCTATGACGCCGATGCTGAAGTTCACGCCTTGTACGAAGTTGGCGGCGCAGCGGTTGAGCCACTGGCCCGGCGTTTTGAGGGCGTGTTGAAAGATGGCGCAATCCACCGCCCTGCCCTGCGCCATGCTGTTCTGGGTGATGCGACCGCGATGGCGGACCTCGAGGCCATCGTCCACCCGCTGGTCGGGGCAACCCAGCTTGCCTTCCGGCAGCAGGCAATGGATGCGAAGGCCCCGTTTGTGGTCCTTGATATTCCGCTGCTGCTTGAAACCGGCGGTGACAAACGCTGCGATTATGTCGCGGTTGTTTCGGCTCCGGCGGATGTGCAGCGTGAACGCGTGCTGGCACGCCCGGACATGACGGAAGCCAGTTTTGAGGCCATCTTGTCGAAGCAGATGTCAGATGCTGACAAGCGGAGCCGGGCAGACTTCATCATTTCTACAGGTTTCGGATTTGACTTTGCCCGCGCACATGTCCACGCCATTATTGAACTGATGATCAGACTGGGAAGCGCCGACAAGCATGAGTGAGCTGCGTGAGATTGCCTTCGATACCGAAACCACCGGCCTTGCCTGGGACAAGGACGATCGGATCATCGAGCTTGGCGCGGTCGAACTGATCAATCACGTGCCGACAGGAGCGACCTTCCAGACCTATATCAATCCAGGTCGCCCAGTGTCTGCGGACACGATACGGATCACAGGCATCACGGATGAGCACCTGAAGGACAAGCCCGGTTTTGAACATCCCAGCATTGTCGATGCCTTCATGGATTTCATTGGCGATGCGATCCTTGTCGCCCACAATGCCAGTTTTGACCGGGGCTTCCTGAATATGGAGCTGGCCCGGTGTGGGCGTGCGCCAATCCCCGAACATCGCTGGGTCGATACAGTGGCGATTGCCCGCAAGCGCTATCCCGGTGCCCCGGCCAGTCTTGATGCCTTGTGCAAGCGTTTCGACGTCAATGCCGAAGCGCGGACCTTTCACGGCGCTTTGCTCGACAGCCAGCTATTATCTGAAGTTTATCTCGAACTGCTCGGCGGGCGTGCGCGGGCGTTTGATTTTGGTGACGCTGAAACGGTCGAGCATGCCGAACGGGCCCCGGCCCGAACGCGCCCGTCACCGCTGGACGTGGTTATTGACGCAAAAGAAAAGGCGGCTCACGCCGCCTTTGTCGAAACCCTTGGGGATAGCGCCTTGTGGAAGCGCTATGTCTGAGGCGTAGAATCAGGCATCTCAGCGTTTGGCGGGGCTTGCGAGGCTGCAGCTGCTGCACGCTGTTTCTGCGCGGCATAAAGTGACCCAAAATCGACAGGATCAATCCGCAGCGGCGGGAAGCCACCTTCGGCAGACAGGTCTGCGATGATGCGCCGGGCAAACGGGAAGAGCAGACGAGGGCATTCGATCAGCAGGATTGGCTCCAGGTCTGCCGGTGGGAAGCCCTGAACCTGGAACAAGCCAGCATAATCCATCTCGATCAGGAACAGCGCCGCTTCCTTGGTTCCGGCGCGGGCCTGCAATTTCAGTGTGACTTCGTAGACCTGCTCGGCGGCATTTTTTGCCGCAGCACCTACATCAATGCCAAGTTCAATGTTTGGCGTTTCCTGAACCGAAATACCCGGATTCTCGAAGGAAAGATCCTTGATATACTGGTTCATGACACGGATCGCGGGTCCGGCCTGTTGTGGTTGGGCTTGCGGCTTGGTGGCCATGTCGGGGGTATCGGTCATGCTGGAAAACACTTCTGGTGAAACAAACCCCGCGCCTAACACGTGGCAGATACACGCGCAACGGTGGTGGCGCTTTAAGAAAACACCTATATGAAGGTCAAAACACGTGTAACGGAAGTCCTCTCATGTCCTCATCCATGATCGAATTTATCGTACTGGCCGCCATTGCGGTCTTTATCGGGTGGCGGCTGTACATCACGCTCGGCGAAGACAATGGCCCGCCGGATGGTCAGACCCGCCAGCCCCCAACCCCCATTCGCCCGGCGGGTGAGGCGCCAAAGCCAGACAATGGTGATATGGTTTCCCTGCGCCCGAACTTTACCGGACCAAACGCGGCTGGCCTGGAAGCGATTTACGAAGCCGACAACAGTTTTGACCCGCGCATTTTCATGCAAGGCGCCCGGGCGGCCTACGAAATGATTGTCGGGGCGTTTGCCCGTGGCGATCGTGACGCGCTCAAGCCAATGCTCGACACGGATGTTTATGAGGCCTGGGATGCGGTTATCACGGAGCGTGAGAAAACCGGCGAACAAGGCATGGAATTGCTGCGCATCCGCAAGGCCGAGCTAAGCGAAGCCTCACTTGATAATGATGGCATGGCCCGCATCACGGTCGAATTTGCCGCTGAGTTGGGCGATGGCGAACATATTGCCCGCTCTGACGAGTTCTGGACCTTCATGCGCAAGGCCGATTCTGACGATCCAAACTGGCTGCTCGACGATGTCGACACTGCCGACTAAGCGCGCCGTCATTGCCTGAATCGGTAACTTGAGCCGCCGGGCCAATCGCGCCAGTGTTGCGCGCATGCGGATTCCGGCTCTTTTCATTACGGCTCTACTCGCCCTGTCAGGATGCGAAACCACACCGTCGCCTGCGCCGGCTCCGGGCCAGTCCCCTGCGCGTGACCTGTCGAATGATATGGTCATCTGGCAACCAGCTCCAAACCCACAGATCTATGCCGCCCTGCCCGGCTGGGCCGCGGCCGATCTTGCGCCCGGACTGAACGCACTGCGCCGGTCTTGCGCCGTGTTTGACGAGCGCCCGGCCGATGGCCTGTTATCGGCGCGAGCTCCCTGGGCGGGCACGGCCACAGATTGGCAACCAGCCTGTGCGGCGCTTGACGTTATTGGCGATGAATCAAGCGCGCGTGCCGTGATTGAGGCCCTGTTCACCCCGGTTGAAGTGGTCGATCCAGCGGGGGCGGCGCGGTTTACCGGTTATTTCGAGCCGACCTACCCGGCGCGGATGGCTCCAACACCGCCCTATACGGAACCGGTTCCGGCGCGCCCGGCTGATCTGGTTCTGGTGGACGGTGCGCCATACCAGAAACTGGCGAATGGCGCGGTCCGCCCTTATCCAGAGCGGGCAGAGATCACCCGAACCGGCGTCCAGCCGCTCGCCTATGCGCATCCGGCTGATGTGTTCTTCTTGCAGATTCAGGGCTCTGGCCGGCTTGTGCTTGAGGACGGACGGACGCTGCGGGCAGCTTATGCGGCGAATAATGGCCATCCTTTCCGGTCCACCGCAAACTGGCTGATGGCGCGTGGCTGGATTTCACGCGGCGAAGCCAGCATGACGGGGATTCGCGCCTGGATGGACCGCGCATCGCCGCAGCAAGTGCGCCAGGCCATGAATGCCAATCCACGCTTTGTTTTCTTTGATCTGCAACCTGAAGGCGATCCGACACTTGGTCCGCGCGGCTCGCTTGGGGTGCCATTGACACCGCTTGGGTCTATGGCGGTGGATACATCCCTGCACCCGGCAGGCATCCCGATGTTTATACAGACAGATGCGCCCGGGCTTGGCGGGGCTTGGTCCGGTCTGCTCGTCGCGCAGGATACTGGCGGCGCCATCAAGGGGCCGGTGCGCGGCGATATCTTTTTCGGGACAGGTCCGGATGCGGGGTCTGCGGCTGATACAGTCAACGCGCCGGGGCGCCTTTGGGTTTTGTTGCCGCGCCGGTTGGCCGAACGGATCCGTGTTTCACGTGAAACGGCGGACAACAAGACTATTGGCCTGCGCGCGGTTGCCCCTTAACTAGGCAGCATGTCCGATCGCAAACTGTCAGAGATGGAGAAACGGGCCTGGCAGGCGGCGACGCGTCATGTCCGGCCACTATCTGGAAAGGCGGGTGCGAACCGGGGGTCTTTCGGGCCTTCTTCCCACACGGATCATAGGTTGCTCCCACCTTCATCAAGGCCGGCCCGGGTCTTGTCAGCACCCCAGAACCGCAAGAACGAACGTCCCGTAAGGCGTGGAAAACAAACGATTTCTGCCAGTTTTGACCTGCATGGACATAGCCAGGACAGCGCTTGGGCAGCCTTGCCAAGGTTCCTCTCCCGCGAACAGGCAAAAGGCTCGTCTTGTGTAATCGTCATTACAGGAAAGGGCCGATTGGGTGAGGGCGTCCTGCGGCGCAATTTCCTCCACTGGTTAGAAATGCCCGAATCGCGACCTTTGGTCAGCGGATTCGCCCCAGCGCATGCAAAACATGGCGGCGGCGGGGCCTGGTATGTGTTTTTGAGAAAGCTCTAGGTATCTGAAAAGACACGAAAAAAGGCGGCCAAAAAGACCGCCTTTCTCCACTCTACACACTCTACTGAAAGTGCGTATATCCTGATCGTGTTAACGATTTACGACTGCTTGGCCAGCAGGTTGCGAATTTCCTCCAGCAGCACTTCCTGGCGCGGTGGTGGTGGCGGTGCAGCTGGGGCCTCTTCTTCGGCTTTCATCATCTTGTTCATGCCCTTGATAATCATGAACATAACAAAGGCGACGATAATAAACGAGATTACCGCCGAGATGAACCCGCCGAGTTCGACGACAGATGCTTCCTTAATGACTTCGCCAGCCTCATTTAGTTCAGCTGGCGTGACGGTGAAGGTTAGTGCTGACAGGTCAATCCCGCCCATAACCGGGCTCAGGATTGGTAGGAAAACGCCTTGGATAAAGGCGGTAACCACGGTTGCGAATGCGCCGCCCATGACGAAACCGACGGCCATGTCGACCAGGTTCCCTTTCATGGCGAACTCTTTGAATTCCTTAAGCAATATCCCCTCCTTTATGGTGGCAAATTGATGCCTGTGAATGACGGCACTCTACTCGATGGGTCAGGTTCAACTGAATCGGTTAATGAAGGCCAAAGACTAGCGCGACTCGGGGTCTTCGCCACCATTGACGCGGGCGCGTAGCTCCTTGCCGGGCCGGAAGAAAGGCACGGACTTGGCTTCGACTTGCACAGATTCACCTGTTCTCGGATTGCGCCCAACACGTGCTTTGCGCTGGCGAACCGAAAACGCCCCAAAGCCGCGCAGTTCGACACGATCCCCGCGGGCGAGGGCATCTGCAATCTCTTCCAGGATAACACCAACAACCCGCTCGAGATCCTCTGCTTTGAGGTCCGGGTTTTCTTCGGCCAAACGGAGGATCAGTTCAGATCGCAGCATGTCGTTGTTCCTAAACGAAAAATGCGGCGGAGACCAGAGGCTCCGCCGCATAATTTGAAAATCTAACACGTTTGTCAGGAAATCACCTGACAAGACTGCCTAGTCTTCCGTGTCATCCTTTTTCTTCTTGGCAGCCGTTTTCTTGGCTGCTGGCTTCTTCGCCTTTGGCGTTTCCTCAGCTGCAGCCTCCGCCTCTTCTGCACCTGTACCAGCCAGGGCAGCGCCAAGAATGTCACCCAGTGATGCGCCGCTATCGGCAGAACCGTACTGTGCGACTGCTTCCTGCTCTTCAGAAATTTCCAGCGCCTTGATGGAGACTGAAATCCGGCGTGACGAGCGGTCTACAGAGGTAACCTTCGCATCCACCTTGTCACCGACGGCGAAGCGTTCCGGGCGCTGTTCACTGCGATCGCGAGACAGGTCCGAACGGCGGATGAAGGCGCGAACGGCTGGATCACCGAACTCTACCTCGATGCCGCCTGTGGTCACTTCGGTCACTGTACATGTGACAGTTGCGCCGCGCTTGACGGAGGTATTGTCGGCAATTGGATCGCCGCCAACCTGCTTGATGCCGAGCGAAATGCGC
>CBDUKI010000048.1:0-12238 GCA_965367765.1 uncultured Henriciella sp. | reverse complement strand
CGGCCATTCGGACACAACGAGTTCGTCACTGTCGCCGCCTTCCGCATCATCGGGTCTGACGCCACGTCTGCCCAGCCAATGCGGGTCGCCATGCAGGACCGCGAAACCTCCGGCTGCCTGAACATGGCCAATCTCAACCTGCAGCAATGCGTTGTGGCCGCACATAACCACTATGAAGTCCCGTTCTGCATTGGCGAGCATGCGCTGGCTGATGTCGGCAAGTGCATCGGCAAGGTCACCCAGTAGCACTTTTCTCCATGTTGATACCCCCGACCTCAGTGTCGGGGGTTTTCTTTTGCGTCCATATCTCCCAAATGCTGCCTATGACCGTACAAAGCCGCGCCGATGAGATTGCCGAGGACTTCGCCTTCCTGGATGACTGGGAAGACCGCTATTCCCACCTGATTGATCTTGGAAAGACCAACCCACCCCTGAACGCCGATGAGCGGACAGAGGAGACACGTGTGCGCGGGTGCACGTCGCAGGTCTGGATCGTGATGGACGACCTGCCGGAGGACCGCTTGCAGATCCGCGCCGAATCCGATGCGTTGATTGTGTCCGGCTTGATCTCGCTCCTGATCGCATTGTTCAACGGCGCCACGCGCCAGGAGATCCTGGCCTTTGATGCCAGCGCCTTTCTTGACTCGATTGGCGTTGCCAGTGCGCTCAGCGCGCAGCGCTCGAACGGGCTGGCCTCAATGCTGGCGCGGATCAAACAGGTGGCGGGCCAGCCCGCCCCGGCCGGCGGGTAAGCAGGTCATAGGCATCGGCCAGTTGGCCCAGCACATCCAGGCAATAGCGTTCGCAGGGCTTTGGCTTGAGGACGAGCCAGTCGGCAATCGCTGTCCGGCTGTCGCCATCAATAATGATCCGATCCAGCAGCCTGATCTTGCGCGGGCCGAGCGCCTTTTCAATCTGTTCGAGGCGACGCACAGCGTCATAGACGTAGGCCCTCCGGGGCGTGCCGCCCGGCCTGTTGCGCCCACCCTGGATCGCGGTTCCGGCGCGAATCGCCTGCCAGTTCATGCCGCCTGCACCCGCCCGGGTCAGCGCCCGCTCAACATCCTCGCCATAATCCCGCATAACCCCGCGCAGGCGTTGACGGCGACACGGTTCGCGGCAGCGCTCAAGCAGCCTCTGGGCCAGGGTCCGCGGGCGAAACCGGCTACGGTCATCGCGCAACAAGGCCTCGGGCGAACAAGGCCCCGTTTTGAGCTCTGGCCGTGGGCCGCTCCAGGCCAGTCGACCATCTTCGAATGTGCCCAGCGGTTTCAGGCGCCCGGCGATTTCCAGCCGCTCAATCGCCTCAGCCGAGAGCAGGCCGATGGCCCGCCCGCGCCGGTCGCGATTGCGCCAGACGGCCCAATCACCAGCGCTTGTCTGCGCTGTACATCCGCCCTGCGCCAGGGCTCGCACCAACCGGTCCAAGATCAGTATTCCTCGCTTAGCAGCGCCAGGGTGGTCAGCCCGCGTTCCAGGGTTTCCATCCAGGCATCGAATTCCGGGTCGTCACGGCGATCCTCGATCAGACGACAGCCATGCGCCACGGTCGAGCGATCACGCCCAAACGCATCGGCAACCCGTGCAAGGCTCATCCCGAAGCCAACATGCGCCAGATACATGGCCACCTGACGCGCCCGGGCCACTTCCAGCGCGCCGCGCCCATCCGCCAATATATTGCTCGCTGTCACACCCAGCGCATAGCCTGCCAGCCCTGCCGCCAAATGCGCGCCCTGGCGGTCATTATGTTGTCGTTTAGCAACCATGCATTGCGTCCTTCTTCATCCACCTGCGGTAAGGTAGCACTGAAGAAGACGGTGTAGGATAATTTTCCTATTACTTGTTGTGATCGCCTGTAATATCAGGCCGCAAGCACATCTATACTGTTGGATTTATTGCAGGATTTCAGGTCGTCATCATCCCCTGGAAGGCGCTTGGCAATCACCATGTCATGACACAGGACGAGGCGGCTTTGCCCGCCCGTCTCCAGCGGCAGGCGCAACCAGGTGTGGCAATCATGCGGGCGCTGGATCACGCCACCGACCGGGGCGCGCTTGTCGAGCACGGCCGTCAGCCCCAGTGACCACATGTCAGCGGCCTCGTCATTGATCTCATCGAGGCGGCGCCCACGCATCTCACGCCCGAACACGGCGCGCACTTGCGATCCAGCGATGCGGAAACGGACCCCGCCATCCGCTTCAATCTCGACAATCGAGATCGCCGACAAGTGGCTGCGCAGCACGCCCGGATCAATGTCCTGTCGTGTCGGCATGACCCGCCCGCGGCACTTCGATTGCCAGTATTTGATGATCGCGGATTGGGCTTTCGTCAGCCCGGAGAATCCATTTGACTCGAACATTTTGCCACCCCCGTGGTGATTCGTTCCACCACTATTGGCTCAGTTCGATTCGGTGTTCAAGAGTCAATGCAATATTTAATTAACCAAGATTACCAAATATTTTCATTTCGACTTCGAAATATAAGTATTCGTTTCGAATGCGAACTATTTCCCTTGCTTACCAAGTCCCATTTCTTTTGCAAGCTTTGATCGTCGGCGCGCATAGGATGGCGCGACCATGGGATAGTCATGCGGCAAGCCCCATTTTTCGCGATAAGCATCCGGCGTCAGGTCATAGCGCGAGCGAAGATGGCGCTTGAGCGACTTGAACTTCTTGCCATCCTCCAGGCAGATAATCGCATCTTCGGTGATCGACTGCTCAATAGGCACAGCCGGTTCATGGGCACGTCGCGGTGCTGGTGCCTGCTCGACCGTCTGCAAGGTGCGATAGACCTCACGGATCAACTCCGGCAGTTTCTGCTCGGTGACATGGTTGTTCTGCAGATAAGCAGAAACAATTTCAGTCGTCAGCTCAAGCACAAGCAAAGACGACTGATTGTCAGAACCATTGTTTGAGTTTTCATAAGACATTACTGCGTCCCCTATCATTGAAGGGACATTTACTCGCACAGTGTGGATCGTAAACAATAAAAATACATGTGTATTTGATTGCCGCTGCACCTGTTATTTCAACGACACTGCAAACTGCAGCAATCGCTACAGAAGCGCGAACACTGCATTAGGCCTTGTGACAGGCCTGCGACTGCAAAAACCCAGTTGTGACCGGCTCAGACGGCCAGGAAGACGACCAGCATGACCAGGCCGAGCAAGACCGCGCTCCACATCGCCATGGAATTGGTCAACCCACCACGAGCCAGCGCGCCACGTGGACTGAACGTGGCTTCCAGTCGCTTGTAAGTACGGGCACCGATGGCCAGCGCCGTCGCCGTCATCACCGGGCCGGCCTTGCTCCACACCGTGCCGCTCCACTTGGCCAGGCCATAGCCCGGCTTACGATACAGCCAGTCGGTGTCGAGGATCGTGCCGGGACGTTCGGGTGGATACAGGCCAAACCGCTTGAGCATCATGAAAGCCAGAACCGCCAGCATCAAGAGCTGCATCTGCGTGACCACATGGTCGACTGTAAATGGCTTGTAGGCCAGCGCCGTCTCTGGATAAGGCAACATGTTGTAGAGCCAGGAATAACCGAACCCACCCGCCAGCGGCAGGCCGATGGCGATACAGATGAACGAGGCCAGGCCCATGGCCAGCAGCATGTTGAACGGGGCTTCCTTGACCCGCTTGCCGCTATCATGCCCGAAGAAGGTGAAGTACGGGATCTTGATACCCGAATGCTCCAGCACGCCAGCCGAGGCGAACAGCAACATCAGCCAGACCACAGTATAGCCTTCCTTGGCGACCGCGCTCATGGTCAGAGACTTGGCGACAAAACCTGAGAAGAGCGGAAAAGCCGAAATCGACATCGCGCCGATGATGCAGAACAAGGTCGTCCATGGCATCGACTTGTACAGCCCGCCCAGCTCGCTCGCCTTGGCCGTGCCAACCCGGTAGAGCACCGCCCCCATGCTCATGAACAGAAGGCCCTTGTAGATGATGTGGGCAAAGGCATGAGCCGCCGCGCCATTCAAGGCCAGTTCATTGCCGACACCGGCAGCGCCGACCCCGATCGCACAGATCATGAAGCCAAGCTGGTTGTTCAGCGAGTAGGACAGGACCTTGCGCAAATCATTCTCGATCACCGCGAAGAAGACCGGGAAGACGGTCATAACCGCACCGATCCAGATCAGCATGTCGAAGCCCGGGAACATACGGGCAAAGGCATACACAGCGAGCTTGGTGGTAAAGGCCGACAGGACCACGGCCCCGACGACGGTGGCCTTAGGATAGGCGTCCTGCAACCAGTTGTGCAGGAATGGGAAGGCCGCCTTGATGGCCAGGGCGGCAAAGATCAGCTTCGCGCCCGGTTGGTCGAATGAGGTGAACGCGCTGAGCGACAGGCTCCCCGTCGACTGGTAGACATAGCTGAGGCCGAAGAGCAGCAGCACGCCAGACAAGACCTGCACACAGAGATAGCGCATTGAGGCCTGGTAGGCCGCTTTCGTGCCGGCCCGCAGGATCAGGAAGACAGAGCTCAGCGCCGTCAATTCCCAGAATACGAACAGGGTCATCAGGTCGCCCGCAAAGGTCGCCGAAATCGCCGCGCCCGCATAGGTCAACGCCATGCCGTCCTGCAGGCGATCATCGGTATGCAAGGCATAGATCGCGTTCAGGAAAGAGGCGATCAGGAAGGCAACGCCAAAGATGAAGGACAGATTGTCGACCCGGTAAAGGACCAGGTCCAGCCCCATGATCGAAGCAGTTGCCAGGTCTGCACCGCGCGGCGCCAGCGCCAGCAGGACAAGCGCCACCAGCGGCGTCCCCAGCATCAGGATCTGGCGCGCCCGCTGCATCGGCACCAGCGTACCGATCAGCCCGACAATCACCAGGAGCAGGCCGGGGTTCAGGATGGCCAGAAGACCGCTCATGGCTTGTCCTCCACATCCTGCGGCGTGGTTTCGGCCTCGCCATAATAATCTTCACTGCGCCGCAGCAGCTTGCCGAGCGGCCAGCCCGACAGAACGGCAAAGGCAAACGCGCCAAAGCCCCACATCGCATAGAAGGCAAAGCCCTCAGCCAGGTGAATGTATTCGTGCCGGTTCAGTGTCAGGTCGACAAGCACCAGCCCGGCACAGACCAGGATGACACCAATGAACAGGAAAAGCGGCGTACGCGGGGCCTCCACCCAGCCAAACAGCAGCTTCGACACCGGATGCATCTCATCATCGCCGGGCCGGATGACCGGCTCTTCAGCCTTTGGCGGTTTGACGAACCGTCCGCTTTGATCGCGTTCGATTGGTGGCTGCGTCATGGTTGGGCTCCCAACACGGTTTCAGGGCCTGCCGCCACGCTCATGGCTGGCGCGAGGAAATCGGCCAGTGCCCCGGCTCCGAAGAACAGGACAAAGCACAGGATGGCGGTGAAGAACGGTGCCGCCACGGTAAAGAAAGGCGCCCCGCCCGGGCGTTTGAATGGCGCGGGTTCAGGGCTGCCCGGCGGCGGCATCAGCGCCAGAATCGGGATGGGCAGCAGGTAGGCAATGTTCAGCAGCGACGAGATGATCAGCACAACCGGTACATAGCCATAGCCAGCATCAACCGCGCCCTGCATCAGCTCATACTTGGCCCATCCCCCGGCAAGGGGTGGCAGGCCTATGATAGACAGAGACGCAATGAAGAAGGCGATGAAGACCAGCGGCATACGCTTGCCGAGGCCACGCATCTCCGAAATGTTCTGCACTCCCGTGGCGACATAGATCGCCCCGGCGCACATGAACAGCGTGATCTTGCCGACGGCGTGGGCGGCAATCTGCAATGATCCACCAAGGAACCCGGCCTGGGTCGCCAGCATCGCACCGCAGGTCACATAG
The DNA here is from genome assembly GCA_965367765.1 of uncultured Henriciella sp. Classification (GTDB taxonomy): domain Bacteria; phylum Pseudomonadota; class Alphaproteobacteria; order Caulobacterales; family Hyphomonadaceae; genus Henriciella. The sequence goes on along the minus strand of CBDUKI010000048.1, from coordinate 6,413 downwards.
GCCAATTGGGCGACGGTCGAATAGGCCAGCCGGGCCTTCAGATTGTCCTTGGTCATCGCGACCAATGACGCAACGATGATGGTGAAACAGGCCACGGCCAGCACGAATTCGCGTGAGGGTGTGGCCGACAGGATGTCAGCGCCAAAGATGTAGATCGACACTTTCAGCACGGTGAACACACCGGCCTTCACCACCGCCACAGCATGCAACAGGGCCGATACCGGGGTCGGGGCAACCATGGCATTGGGCAGCCAGAAATGGAATGGCATCAGCGCCGCCTTGCCGATGCCGAAAGCAAACAGCAAAAGCAAAATGCTGGCGACCAGCGGCGTCAGGCCTTCAGCCTGTTGCAGCAGGCCGCCGGGAACGAAGTCGAGGCTGCCCGCCAGCGCCCCCGTCCAGATGACAGCGACCAGAAGGAAACCGATCGACGTGCCAAGCAGTGTCATCAGGTAGATGCGTGCGCCGCGCTGGGCCTTGGCATCGCCCTTGTGCGCCACCAGCGGATAGGTCGACAGGGTGAGAATTTCGTAGAATACGAACAGCGTGAACAGATTGCCTGCCAGGGCCACGCCCATGGCGCCCATCAGGGCAATGGCAAAGCACATGTAGAACCGGGTCTGGTTACGCTCGCGATTGCCGCGCATGTAGCCAATGGAATAGAAGCTGTTGACGATCCACAAGCCGCTGGCAACCAGGGCGAACATCGCCCCCAATGGCTCGACCTTGAGGGCAAAGACCAGGCCTGGCACGGCCTCACCAATGCGCAGCTCCGGGGCATTGCCGCCCGCCACCTGTGCGGCGATCAGGATGGCGATAATGAACAGCCCGGCTGCGCCGACCAGTGTCACACCCTCGCGCAGGTCCGGCACCTTGCCGAAGACATAGATGCCCGCGCAGGTCATCAGGGGCAGCACCAGGGCTGCAATCAGGAGCATCTCACCGCTCATCGTGCGCCTCCGATAAACAGGGCCGAAGCCGCATCACTGGCCAGGCCGTAGACGAAGCCGCCATCGATACCGACCCAGATATTGGCCAGCGCCAGGACCCACAATGGAATGAGGATCAGGAGCGGCGCTTCCTTCTGCATCTTGTTGGGGTTTAGCGGGGCCCGGAAGAAAGCCGCTTCAAGAATGCGCCCCATATAGATCACCGCCAGCAAGCTGGAGAACATCACCACGCCAACCGCCCAGGCCCAGCCGCCATCAAACAGCGCCATCACCAACGCATATTTCGACTGGAACCCAGCCGTCAGCGGCACACCAATCAATGACAGCGCCGCGATTGCGAAGGCTGCCATTGTCCACGGGGCCGAGCGGGCAAGGCCGCGGAAATCATTCAGGCTGGTGCCCTTATAGGTCAGCACGACACCGGCAATCGCCATGAACAGCGCGCCCTTGATCAAGCCATGGTTGACCAGGTGGAACAGGCCTGCCGTCACGCCTGCAGTGGTCGCCAGAGAGATGCCGAGCAGCATATAGCCAACCTGCGCCACCGACGAATAGGCCAGGGTTCGGCGTACATCGGTCTGGAAGGCCGCCTGAAAGGAGCAGGCCACCATCGCGGCAATGCCCATTGGCATCAATATCCAGATCAGGCTGGAGCCTTCAAACGTGAACTCAAGGCCGAACACGGTGAACAGGAAGCGCACCAGCGCATAGATGGCCACCTTGGTTGCAGTTGCGGCCAGGAAGGTGGTGACAAAGCTCGGGCTGTACGCATAGGCATTGGGTAGCCATTGGTGCAGCGGAAACATCGCCGCCTTCACGCCAAGCCCGACAAAGATGAAGGCATAACCGGCGAGCACCGCCTTGTTCTGCCCCAGATCTTCCAGGCGCACGGCCAGGTCGATCATGTTCAGCGTTCCGGTCGCGGCATACAGGAAGCCGACCCCGACGACGTAGAACGAGGCCCCCATCGTGCCCATCAGCAGGTAATTGATCGCCGCTGGCAGTGCCCGGCGATCCCGCCCTGCCCCCAACGCGACCAGCACATAGGTGGCAATGGATGAAATCTCGAGGAAGACGAACAGGTTGAACGCGTCACCGGTCGCCGCAACGCCGCACAGGCCCATGAAACAGACCAGGTAAGCGGCCATGAACATGGCATGTTTGGCGCTGGTGATCTCGGCGCGAATGCTCGGCCAGCCAAAGATCGCCGCCAGGAAACCGATTGAGGTGACCAGCAACAGCACCATGGCATTCAGCGCATCAATGCGGAACTCGATCCCGGCGGGTGGAGCCCAGCCCCCCATATGGTAGGAAATCACCGCCCCGCCCTCGACCGACTGGACCTGTGCCAGCAGGACAATCGCCATCATCAGCGACATGCCCGTGGCAAGAATGGTCAGGATCCATGCGAGGCGACCGTTTGGCATGACCATGGCCAGCGGCGCGGCCAGCATGGGCACGACAATCAGTAATGCAGGCGCATGTGCCGACAGATTGGCCGGCACCAGTGAAGACAGCAGTTCGATCATGATGCCCCCACCCCGCTGCTTGCAGCTTCGTCATCTTCGTCGGCGGCTTCGGCCAGCGCGACATTCAGGTCCATGATGCGGATTTCGTCACTTTCAACCGTGCCATAGGCTTCGCGAATGCGCACGATGATCGCCAGGCCGACCGCCAGCGTCGCCACGCCAACCACAATCGCCGTCAGCATCAAGACGTGCGGCAACGGGTTGGAATAGACATGTTCCAGCCCCTTGGCGACATGATGACCCGCCGCTTCGGCTGCTTCGACCGGGGCATGATCATCGCCATGACCGGAGCCAAGGTCGCCGCCATACAGGATCGGGGCGGTGCCGCCATCAATCCGGCTCAGAGAGATGTAAAGCAGGATGATCGAGGTCTGGAACAGGCCGAGACCGACCAGGCGCTTGATCAGGTTTGTTGCCGCGAACGCAATGTACAGGCCGATCATCATCAAGCCGATGATGGCCCAGAAATTGCCGCGTTCCAGAATGAATTCCAGCATCAGTTCCTACCAGTCCTCATCACGAATTTCGCTGACCCGGCCGGCAAACGCATAGAAGATCGACACCATCGATCCAGCCACGGCGAACAGGACGCCCAGCTCGACCAGCAGGATACCGAGGTGCTGGCCCTTGTGACCGCCCGGCCCTTCCTTGATGATCGCATCATAGTCGAGGAAGTTTGCGCCCTGGATCATCGTGTAGACGCCAACACCGGTATAGAGCAGGAAGCCCAGCCCGGCGACGCCGCGCGCAAAGCCAGGTGTGATTGACCGCATGGTCGGCGCGATGCCGAAGATCAGCGAGTACAGGATGACGCTGACGGCCAGGATAACGCCGGCCTGAAAGCCGCCGCCCGGACCGTAATCGCCATGAAACTGCACATAGAAGCCGAACAGGGCGATGATCGGGATCAGCGCCTTGGCAACAACCCGCAGGATGACGTGGTGATCGCTATTCATCGCCGTCTCCCTTCTGTGGCTTGCTGGCCGGCTTGCGTTCTTCGCTGGTCACGGAGGAACCGAGCGAACGCTCACCGAAGCCAAGCAGCAGGACAACGGCCAGGCCAGCGGCGAAAACCACGCCGGTTTCACCCAGCGTATCAAAGCCCCGGTAGCTGGCGAGTACGGCCGTGACGATGTTGGGCACACCAATTTCGGCCTTCGTGCGCTCGACATATTCAACGCCGACATAGGTATTGGCCGGAGACATGGCATCACCAAAGCCCGGCAGGTCAATCGTTGCATAGACCAGAATGGCCCCGGTCGCGATGACCACGAGAAGCGGCACGATCTGCGCGGCCCCGCGCTCGACCTTGGCGGTGCGCGAGGTCAGCACCATCGCGCCGAGGAACAGCGCGGTGGAAATCCCCGCGCCCACGGCCGCTTCGGTAAACGCCACATCGACAGCATCCAGCGCCACGAACCAGGTCGCAGACACCAGCGAATAGATGCCTGACAGCATGACAATCGCGAACAGGCTGCGCAGGCGGGCAATCGCAATCGCCGTAATGAACAGGATGCCCAGCAAGGTCAGGTTCAGCAGCGCGACCGCCAGGTCCGCGCCCTCATAGCCAGTCATGATGCGCCTCCATCACCATCCTTGCCCTGGCGCCCGATCAGCGGCTCAAGCCCCGCCGTGTGCGCCGCATTGGCCAGTGCATGGCCCGCCGTTGGCCCTGTCAGGAACAGGAACAGCCAGACTGCCAGCAGCTTGAACGCCACCAGCCAGTCAGGGGCCAACAGCAACATGCCGGCAATCGCCACTGTGGCAGCCGCCGTGTCGGTCACACTCGCCGCATGCAAGCGGGTATAGAAATCCGGAAACCGCAGGACGCCGACCGTCCCGATGATCGCCAGCACCGCCCCGACCATGCACATAGCCGATCCGAGTGGTTGCTTCAATTCCAGTAGAAATTGAACAAATTCAGTCATTTGGAACCTCCCCCAGAACGTCGCGTCAAGGAGACCTGGAAGGAACGGTAGCGGAAGAATTTCAGGATCGCGATAGTCGCGACAAAGTTGATCAGGGCATACAGGACCGAGATATCCAGAAAGTCCGGTCGCCCGAGCAGGAAGCCCATGATCCCCAGCAGAAGCACGATCTTGGTGCCCAGAGAATTGACCGCCAGCACACGGTCATACAGCGTCGGCCCGTGCAGGGCGCGGATCATCATCAGGCCGATCGCAATGACCAGCGCTAGCGCAGCAATACCTATCATGAATGCCCCCGTCCGTCTGAGGCCAGGCGCGAACGTCGATCCATTTCGACAAAGGCTTCTGGCTGGGCCTGGTCTTCATACAGGGCGTGGACAAGGATCTTGTCGCCTTCGACATTCACGCTCACCGTGCCTGGTGTCAGCGTGATGGAATTGGCGAACACGGTCTTGGCCAGATCGCTTTCACAGGTCGTCTTGACCTTGACCAGGGCTGGGTTGATGTCCAGGTCGGCCCGCAGGCAGGCCTTGATGACCACCCAGTTGGCCTTGAAAATCTCGACCAGAAGCCAGACCCAGTAAGCCATCAGCTGCACGAGGCGCCCATAAGGCGAGCCTTCGCGGTCAAGAATATCGAGACGGTAGGCGAGGATGGCTGACAGCAGGATCGAGACTGCGCCCAGCGACAGGACCAGCGGCGTGTAATGGCCCGAAAGCCCCAGCCACAGCGCGGTCAAAGCTGCAATCAACCCCAGAAAATAGCCCACGCGCTCGCCCGCTCCCTCTTCAACTCACATACCTTGATAGCGAGGAATTAGAGGCGTTATCAATATTTGACCAGACCAAACCGGTCGCAGTTCTGCTAAAAATTGCTATTTTCCGAAAACCAGACGCGCGGTCCGCCGCGGCGTCGAAAAGGCAGATTCGTCATTGGCCACATCTTCGGCAGACATCGTGCCGTTCATTCGCACCGGCGAGTAGGTCGATGATAGCGACCAGTTCCAGTAACGCAGTGTCGTCTGGGCCTTGGCAACACTCAGAATGTCGAACGTTTCCTCAACATGGGCATAGGCAGGGTTAAGGGTGCCATCGGCCTGCTGGTAGGGTCGGCGCAGGCCGAGCCAGAGATTTCTCAGCGAATCGCGCTTCATCCCGGTTGCCTTGCACATCACGGCCAGGCCCTCACCGCCAACATCGGAGAAAATCTTGGCTATGGTCACTGGCTTGACGCCTGACAGGTAGCCGATCTCGTCCATGACGGGCGGGCTCATGCCCTTCTTGGCGGCATAGAGCGCAGCCTGCTCAAGGCTTTCAAACGGGCTTTTCTCCAGCGCTGCGCGGTTGCGCTGACGCCGCTCGATCAGTTGCAGCGTCTTGCGCGCAACCGGATCTTGCCAATTTTCATCTGCGGCCAGACGAAACACGTCAGCACACATGTCGATCATCTCGCGGCGATCGGCGGAGTAGCGTTGCAAGATCGCCCGGCGCGTCGCGCTATCGGACCACCAGAACATCGCCATGGCCTGGGCCGGGTTCAGCTCGGCACGATTGATCAGATAGTCACACAAGGCCGAATGCTTGCGCGACAGCGCAACCGCGAGGTCGACCGCATGTTCGGAGAGTGCGGCACCCTCATTCTCAAGCAGGGCGATGATGACCAGCTTCTCGCCCATCTCGATCAGCCTGTCACAGACGGCCGATTGCACCCGTTTGCGCTCTGCGATCAACAGACGGTGCTTGATCGTAACCTTGTCGAGCATATCAAGCAGGTCGGACGTGTTGAACGCGTCGTTCTGCTCAAGCACGGGGCGCGCAATTTCATAGCCTGACTGAGCGAGATATCGCAGCACCCGGCGGGGGGCCTCGCGCATGCCAGCCAGACGCTCAGCACAGATCACCCGCTCGCTGTCCGTGGCGTGGAACAGCATATCGAGCAGAATATCGCCGCACATGGAGCGATCCTGCGGGGCCACCCGGGACGAGGGCAACGCACCAAAATCCATC
>CBDUKI010000047.1:0-12438 GCA_965367765.1 uncultured Henriciella sp. | reverse complement strand
CACCGTACCGGTTTCACCGCCGCCACAATAAGGCGGCAACACAAGTTCCTTCCCCGGAACTCGCGCCCGCTCAATTGGCCCTTGACCTGTCTGTATTGGTCCTGGCCGATTGTTGCGGGCGCGTCTGGTGTGGGGGCTGATTTGGACCGTAGCAGCTGGCACGCTCATCCCATCCCGCCCTGACGGGTCAGCGCAGGGAACCTAGCCCCCCTCAATCGACCCGCATGAGGTCACGCGCGTCAACGCCATCCGTAAAAACGCAACGTCCTTGCCCCTGACGTACGAGCGAGACCCTGTTGGGATTGCCCCCGATCCGGTCTGTTCAGTCTTTATGAAAGAGGGACCAGGGGTTCTGGCAGACGAGGCCGACTGGCCCCGCCCTATGCACTTGGCCGGGCTGACTTAAATGCCGGTGCCGTTCTTCTGGGCTTCGAACACCCAGGACATGCGCACCACGGCCGGCAGGATCAACACAACCAGCAGCGACGGGAAGACAAATCCGATCAACGGCAAGACCAGCTTGGCCGGCAAGGCCAGGGCCTTTTCTTCCGCCAGCAGCATGCGCTTCTCACGCATGTCATCTGCAAAGACACGCAGCGTGTCACCGACACTCGTACCGAGGTCTTCAGACTGTTTCAGCATGGTCGCCAGCGCCCGGGCTTCTTCAAGGCCGAGACGATTGGCAAAGTTCAGCCAGGCATTCTTGCGGTCACGCCCGGCCCGCATTTCCAGCGTCATCCAGTGCAACTGTCTGGCCAGGTCCGGATAGCGACCGCGCAATTCATCGGAGATCCGCATCACCGCCGCATCAAGGCTGAGGCCCGCCTGGATACAGGCAACCAGCAGGTCCATCATGTCGGGGAAGCCATCGCGATATTGCTGCTGAAGCTTCTCGATCTTCTTGTCGAGCACCATGGACGGGGCGAGATAACCGATCCCGGCCACCAGAACAGACACCATGAGCAGGCTGGCCCCGAACATGAAATCCTTGATCAATGGCCAGGTGATGAACAACAGACCTTGCAGGGCAACAAGGGTGAAGACGCGCAGGCCGATATAATAATACGGCGCAGACTTGGAAAAATAACCAGCCCGGATCAAGCGCATTTGCAGTTTCGTGACATCCTGAGACCCCGGCTCGCTCATCCGGCGGCCAATGCTCTCAACAAAGCGGAAGCTGGCCAGCGGATTGGTGCTCGCTGCATCAGATTTCTGCCCGCCGGAATGGCCGAGACGGTCAGAGACACGCTTGCGCTGCTGGGAGGTCGAAATCATCAACGGCACCAGGACGGACAGGCACAGGATGGTGACTGAAAAGATCAGCAGAGCCGGGTTCTGGATAAAGTCCTGGATCATTTCTGCCTCACACCTTGAACCGGATCATCTGACGCATGACGTAATTGCCAATGCCCATCCAGATGAAGGCGGCACCAAGGCCCCATTTGATCAGCGGTTCGTGGAACACTTCGCCATAGAAGTCAGGCGTCATCAGGTGCATCACGATCAGCATGACGAATGGCGCAGACGTCAGGATTATGGCTGACATCCGCCCTTCCGAAGATGCGGCCTTGACCTTCAGACGCATCTTGTGGCGCTGGCGTATCGTGCGGGCATTGGTCGCCAGAAGATTGGCGAGGTTACCGCCCGTGCGCGCTTGCAGGCGAATGGTGGCGGCAAACAGGCCAACATCAGGATGTTGGGTTCGCTCGGCCAGGCGGCGCACGGCCTCCTGCAAGCTGGAGCCGTAGGACACTTCGTCCGCAACCATGCCGAATTCGGAGCCGCACGGGTCTGGCAGCTCTCGCCCCACCAGTGCCACGGCAGTTGGCACCGGGTGACCGGCTTGCAGGCTGCGCACGATGATCTCCAGGCCTTCAGGCAATTGCTCGCCGAGCTTGCGATCACGCCGAGCCGCAAAATAGCGCAGGACGATGATCGGTAACACCAGGGCCACAACAAGCGTCACCACGGCTGCCAGCCAGATGGAGTTTATACGCAAGTAAATCCCGCTCCCCATCAGGAGGCCAACCAGAATGGACCCGACAGCCCAGCTGAACGGACGATAGGTCAGCCCCGAGCGCGTCACCAGCGAACTGAACCAGCGGTTCGACACGCGTTGTTCGCCGTCTTCATCCAAACCGCGCTTGCGACGCAGTTCGACCACGGCCTCAGATACCGAAGTCGACTTGGCCTGCACTTTCAGCCGGTCATTGACCAGGGCCTTGTCGGAGACATCGCGGCCCAGATCGAACAGCGATCGCATGGCCAGGAAAGCAGAGGCAAAGGCCAGCACATAGAGGATCACACTCGCACCGGACATTTACGAGGCCTTTGCGAACGCGCGGGAGGGGTCGAAATATTCAGATGGAATGTTGACGCCGCGACGGCGCAGCTCCTCGATACATTTCGGCATCAGGCCAGACGCACGGAACTCACCGATCACCTTGCCCTCATCAGTCACGCTGAGGCGGTTGAAGGTGAAGATGTCCTGCATCTGGATGATATCGCCTTCCATCCCGGTCACCTCGGTGACATGGGTGATACGGCGCGAGCCATCGCTAAGGCGTTGGGTCTGCACGATCAGGCCGACAGCTGCCGCGATCTGGCCGCGCACGGCTTCCTGTGAAATGCGCAGGCCGCCCATCGCCACCATCTGCTCCAGACGGCTGATCGCTTCACGCGGATTGTTGGCGTGAATGGTCGCCATCGAGCCTTCGTGGCCGGTATTCATGGCCTGCAGCATGTCAAAGGCCTCTTCGGAGCGAACCTCACCAAGGATCACCCGGTCCGGGCGCATCCGCAGGGCGTTCTTGACCAGTTCACGCTGGCCGATCTCACCATTGCCTTCCAGGTTGGCCGGACGGGTTTCCATCCTGGCCACGTGCGGTTGTTGCAATTGCAGCTCGGCGGCATCCTCGATGGTGATCAGACGTTCCTTGTGACTGATCGCCGAGGACAAGGCATTCAACAGGGTTGTCTTGCCTGAACCCGTCCCGCCGGAAATCAGCGTCGTGACCCGGGACTTCACCGCCCCATGCAGGAATTCGGCGACTTCAGCGGGCATGGCATTGAAGCTGACCAGTTTTTCCAGGGTCAGTGGCTTCTTGGAGAATTTACGGATCGAGACCAACGGGCCGTCAATTGCCACCGGCTCAATCGCGGCGTTGACACGTGAGCCATCGAGCAGGCGCGCATCGACCAGCGGCGAGGCCTCGTCGACCCGGCGCCCAACGGCCGCCACGATGCGGTTGATGATCCGCAGCAAATGCTCATTGTCGCGGAAACGGGCAGGCGACAGCTCCAGCTCGCCGCCGCGCTCGACATAGACCTGATTGTGACCATTGATCAGGATATCCGATACGCTCTCATCGGCCAGGAGCGGCTCGAGCGGGCCGAGACCGACCATCTCATTGATGATGTCATCGGTGAAATCCTTGGCCTCTGCCGCCGACATCGGAATCCGGTCCTTGGCAATGGCCTGACGGATGAAGCCGCCAATCTGGCGATGCATTTCCTTCTCGTCCATCTGGTCGAGATTGGACAGGTCCAGCTCGTCAATCAGGCGATTGTGAATGCGGATCTTGGCTTCGGCGAGGCCATGACGCTCACCCGAGGCGGGTTTGACAGGGGCCGGCGCTGGCTCGGCCGCGACCGGCTCGGCTGAGGTCGGCTCTTTCTGGCCGAGCTGGTCTCGCGAGAGCGTCTTTTCCTGGGTATTGGCAAGAATTGAAAATCGAGACATCAGGCCACCCGCTTGTCGGCGCGTGTCTGGTCAGCTGTCTGCTTGGGATCATTCAGCAATTGCACCAGGCTGGCGACATCTTTCGAGATGGTCGAATTCGGCTTGGCCATGCTGACCGGTTGGCCCAGGTTCACCGCCGCCAGGGCCGAGGCCCAATCGGAATGGACCGCCGAGAACACCCGTTGCTGGATCGCCTTTTCTGCCTGCTCAATCGTGACATTGCTGCCGAACAGGCTCTTCTGCTTGCGGTTCAGAACGGTCTTGACCCGCGACATGCCGGGCACGGCGTCGCTGTCAAAATCGAGAATCCAGTCACGTGCCGCTTTCAGGGCCGGTACGGACAGTTCACTGATCAACAGGGTCTCGTCAGCGCCCAGGACAATGTCCTTGGTCCAGGTCATCGGCCAACGTGGCATGTCGATGATCACGTGGTCATAGACCTCGCAGGCGACCTCGACCATCCGCAGCGTGGTTTCGCGTGACGGGAAGGCATTCATGTCCGTCGTGCGCGGCGCGGCAATCAGGTCCAGCCCGCACCTATGCGTCGTCGTCAGCGCCTTGAGCAGGGTCGCATCAATCCGATCCGGTGAGGTTTCGAGGGCCGGCAGGGACAAGTTCGGATCGCAGTTGAGATAGTTGGCACAGCTGCCATCGAAGAAGTTCAGGTCGATCAGACAGGTCCGGCTGCCATCACCCGACTGGGACAACTGATACGCCGTCTCAACCGAGACCAGCGTGGCCCCACCACCGCCGATTGGTGACACGAAAGCCCAGCACTTGCCCTGCTTGGCGACCTGGGTGTCCGGCTCTGACATGGCTGGCATGGCACTGACCCGCTGGATCGCCTCGGACAGCGCATCGATGGAGGTTGGCAGTTCAAGAATGTCCCAGCGGCGCAGCAGCAAGAGCGCACGTACCGCGCTGATTGGCAGGTTTTCGCCAAGGATGACGCCGGGCGTATCAGCCGACCGGTTGGCGATGGCGGCCAGGGTCTGCACAACATCGCTGGAGGCGGTCGCCTCGAAGACAACGACAGCATGATTGTCGGTTTCAATCGCGTCCAGCAGGCTATCGAGCGTCTCATGGCGACGGATCGTGTAGCTGCCTTTCGGGGCCAGGGCCTGGGCGATATCCTCGCTGGAACCTTCGGCAAAGACGTTCAGCGTGATCGCACGCTCTGGGAGTTGGTGAAAATCCTGGCTCATTTCGCGTCCACCCCGTTGATGGCAGACGTCCCGAGGGCAGAATGCGTGGCGGCGTTGATCTGGACCGAGCGTCCGAAAGCCGGCCCGCCCTTGGCATCGATTTCACCCATCAGGTAACGCTCAGCACCGGTCGGCAATTCGGAATGGGCCAGCGGGTCTTTCAGGTCAGACGGCGAATTGACCGGTTTGACCAGACGCGGGGTGATGATGACGACCAGTTCAGTCTCATTCTCGCGGAACCGGCTGGAGCGGAACAACGCCCCGAGGATCGGGATATCGCCGAGCAGCGGCGTCTGCACCGAGGTGGAGTCATAGGTGTTCTGGATCAGGCCCGCGATGGCAAAGCTCTGTCCGTCGCCCAGTTCGACCGTGGTTTCGACCTTGCGGACGCTCAGCGCCGGGATTTCGACGTCCGACAGGCGCACCGAGTTGCGTGGGTCAAGCTGGCTGACCTCTGGCGTGACATCGAGAACGATACGGTCGCGATTGACGACGGTCGGGGTAAATCCGAGTGAGACACCGAAATTCTTGAACTCGATAGTGATGGCACCGTCATCGGCAGCGACCGGCACCGGAAACTCGCCGCCTGCCAGGAAATTCGCCTCCTCACCAGAACGGGCCACCAGGTTTGGTTCAGCCAGTGTCCGCACGACGCCTTTCTCTTCCAGGGCCCGCAGGAAGACGTCGATGCTGACATCCCCTGAGCCACCAAACAGGGTGGCAGCGGTCTTCTCGACCGGTCCGGAAACGAGGCTCGGCGTGGTCAACAGCAGGAAATTGTTGGAATTGGCTATCTCGCTGCCAAAGCCGATTTCCTTGATGTCATCGCGTGAAGCTTCAACAAACCGGACTTCCAGCAACACTTGCTCTGGCAGGGCCAGTTTCATCGCATTGATCACACGGTCCGGAGCGTAGGATTCGATAACCGCGAGGATGCCGTCCTTGGTTTCTGCATCCATCACGGTGCCAGAAACGCGAATGCGATCAGCGACCGGGTAGAGGGTAACCAGGGCATCGGGAAACAGCGCGTCAAGGTCGGTACGAATGGCGTCGATGTCTGGCGTGACCTTCAGGTCAACAATCTGGATCAGACGCCCATTATCGGAATAGAGCAGGATATTGGTCGACCCGACCTCGCGGCCACGGACATAATATTCCGTTGTCGAAACCGGTGAGGCATCCGCGATGCTCGGCTCAGACACGGCCAGGTTGGCAAACACTTCGGTTGCCGAGATTGGCAAGGACGCGCCCTTGGTCAGTGTGACTGTCTGTCGTTCGAGACGGGTTGTCCCCTCCTCGGCTCCGGCTGCAAGCAGACTTGCCTGCACACCTATGAGCGCCGCAGCACCCACAATCTTCAACCAAGCTGAAACCATTTACTCGCCCTCTCAACACCTGCGCGGCCACCTTCTGTGACACTGCTGACGAAAACATGGTTACCCGGCTTTTCTGAAAGTGACCCCAATTCGGCCAGACAGTTTTGCATCAAATTTGTCAGGTATGGTGAACACACCGGTAGAACTTGCGAGCCTGCAAACCGCATCCTGTTGAAAAATATGGGATTTGAAGCTGGAGCGGGTACACGGAATCGAACCGAGATCCTCAGCTTGGAAGGCTGCTGCACTACCGTTGTGCTATACCCGCTCAGTTTTTCACGGCGCACTGTCAAACCGACAGGTGGTGGAGGGGACAGGATTCGAACCTGTGTACGCTACGCGGGCAGATTTACAGTCTGCTGCCTTTAACCACTCGGCCACCCCTCCGGGAACACCTGCACAGCTACGTTTGACGTCGCCGCGTCTGCCCTTCAGAAGGGGGTTTTCAACCCGCCTCTTTCAAGCCAGAAACGGCCTTATAATGACGAAGCACAGCGCGCGCAACCGTTCTAATTCACCCAATCTTCGGCGCCCCTCACGCCCGCCGCGACGTGACCTGCCCGGCGGGGCGATCTGGCTCTGGGGCCAGCATGCCGTCGAGGCGGCCCTGGCCAATCCGAACCGGCATCTACACCGCCTTGTCGCGACGCGAAATGGGGCGCAGAAACTGGGCAAATTCGCCGCCCGTGCCGAAGATTGCCCTCCGCGCGAGATTGATGGCCTGCTGCCGCCAGGCGCGGTTCACCAGGGCATTGCCGGCCTGTTCGATCCGCTGCCAGAAACAGCGCTGGAAGACCTGATATCTGCCGGGGCCGAACGCCTGGTCATCCTCGACCAGGTTTCCGACCCGCACAATATGGGCGCGATTTTCCGCTCAGCCTCTGCCTTTGGCTTTAGCGGGGTCATCCTGCAAACTCGCAATGCGCCACCGATAACCGGCATTGTCGCCAAAAGTGCGGCTGGTGCGGTCGAAACGGTGAAGGAGTGCCGAGTGGTCAACATTGCCCGCGCGCTCGATACACTAGGCGAAGCGGGCTATCACACGGTCGGGATGGCCGGCGAAGGGCGCGCGACAATCGAGCACGCCGTGCGCGGGGCAGCGCGCCTTGCCATCGTTATGGGTGCCGAAGGCCCTGGCCTGCGCCCGGCTGTCGCCAAGGCCTGCGCCGAGCTGGCCCGCATCCCGATTGCCGCAGAGATGGAAAGCCTCAATGTCTCCAATGCTGCGGCCATCGCCTTCTATGAGGCCACCCGCCAGGCCGGTTAGGGACAATCCCGGATTGCCCTCAGATGCAGATCCGCTTGAATGCGCGATCTGAAGAGGGAGACGAATGATGGGAAACCTGCATGTTGATCCACTGGCGATTGCCGCCCTGGTCGGGTTTGGTTCGCTGATCATGATCGGTGTCGGCCTGACGGTCTGGCTGGTTCGCATGGCGGGCAAAGCCCCGGGCGACCTCTAGAGACCAAGCCGCCGCAACAGGCCAAGGGCCATGCGTTCACCCAGTTCAGGCCCCTGCAAGGGGTAGAGGTAGGGTTCGATCAGCTCCAGTTCCATCAGGAGCAGACCGCCATCCGCACCGCGCAACATGTCAACGCGAGCATAGAGCGGCGGCGTCTCCAGCGTGGCGAGAATGGCCTCAGCCGCCGTCAAGTCGGATGCGCTTGGCGTGATCGCCTCTTCCATGCCGCCATAGGAAGACTGGATACGATAGTCACCCGGGGCAGCGCGTTTGATCAAGGCATGGCAAAACGCCCCGTCAATGAACACGAAACTATATTCGCCCTCACGCTGGATCATCTCAAGGAACGGCTGGACCATCATCGGGTGGGGCATGTCGGGCACCGGTTCTCCGCGCTTCAGGCGGTGCTGACCAAAGGCCCCGGCGCCAACCTGGCGCTTGAACACCAGATCATCACTGCCCAGCGCGTCAAAAGCCGCTGCGGCGCTCGCCGCATCCACCTTGTCGAGCCATAATGTGGGAATCAGGCGCGCGCCCTTGCCCGCCAGGTCTTTCAGATAGGTCTTGTGGCTGTTCCAGCGCACCAAGCCAGATGGATTGAACAGAGGTACCTGTGTCTCAATCATCGCCAGCGTTTCGAGAAACGCGTCCTGATGGTCCCAATAGTCCCAAGTCGTGCCGATGATGGCCGCACCATAGCTGGACCAGTCAGCTTCAGCATCATTCCAGGCAATATCCTCGATCATCAGGCCGCGCGCGGCCATGGGCGCGCGAAGCGCCTGCATCATGTAATCATGTTCAAACGCATCATCGCGGCGGGTCGGCGAACCGGGCAAGGTCACCGTGGAAGACAGGTAGGCAATTTTCATGTCGTCGCCTCTACGCCTTAGGACAGGACAGGTCCAGCCATCCTCGCAGGTCATCTGCTCACATGCCCGGCACCCAGCGCTCGATGCAGCTTAACCGCCTGAATCACTTGCGTTTACAGGCCTGGTCTGGCAAGTCGCAACGGTTCAGAATTACAAGGATGGTGCCATGACGAATGCCCGCTATGACGTGGTCGGCCTCGGCAATGCGATTGTTGACGTGATTTCCCAGACCGATGACGACTTCCTGGCCGATTGGGGGATCATCAAGAACAATATGAACCTGATCGAGGCTGATCGCGCCGATGCCCTGACCAGGGCCTCGAAGAATGCCCTGGAAACCTCTGGCGGGTCGGGTGCCAACACGATTGCCGGGATTGCCAGCCTGGGTGGGCGCGCCGCCTATATCGGCAAGGTCGCCGATGACCGCCTCGGCAAGGTGTTTCGTGACGACATGGCGAGCATTGGCGTGCCATTCGATACGGCCCCGCTGATCGATGGTGAAGCGACCGCACGGTCAATCATCTTCGTCACGCCAGATGGCGCGCGCTCCATGAACACCTATCTTGGGGCCTCTGTGGAATTTTCACCTGCCGATGTCGATGAAGCGACCGTGCGTGATGGCGAAATTCTCTACCTGGAAGGCTACCTGTTCGACAAGGAAGCGGCCAAAGCCGCCTTCATTCACGCGGCAGAGATCGCCCATGCTGCCGGTCGTCGTGTGTCACTGACCCTGTCGGACAGTTTTTGCGTGGACCGTCACCGCGCCAGCTTTCAACAGCTCATCCGAGGCCAGGTCGATATCCTGTTTGCCAATGAAGACGAGCTTCTGTCGCTCTACGAGACCAGCGATTTCGATCATGCCGTGAGCCTGCTGCGGGCCGATACAGGCCTGGCCGCCGTCACCCGGTCCGAGAAAGGCTCCGTCGTGATCGGCGATGGTGACCCGATTGTCGTGCCAGCTGAGCCGGTGAACCAGGTCGTCGACACGACCGGCGCTGGGGACCAATATGCCGCTGGGTTCCTTTTCGGCATTGCCAATAATCTTCCGCTATCCACCTGCGCGCATCTTGGCCATATCGCGGCGGCTGAGGTGATTTCGCACTATGGCCCGCGCCCGGAAGTGCCGCTCGCAGATCTCGCCCGTAAGGCCGGGATCGTGATCTAGGCGTTCAGCGCCTCTTCGACATAATCCAGCCGGTCATGACCGAAGAACATTTCATCGCCGACAAAGAAGGTCGGCGCGCCAAAGGCGCCGCGGGCGACGGCTTCTTCGGTATTGGCGCGCAACAACTGCTTGGTCTCCGGGTCATTCCCCAGCGCCCATAGTCGATCTGCATCCAGGCCCTCACTGGCCAGGGCGGCCTTGAAGGCCTGCTCATCACCCGTATCGATACCATCCGGGCGCTGCCAGATATGCTTCCAGGCCGCCTTGTATAATCTGTCAGCCTGTTCCGGCTCATCCGCCAGGCGGATCATCGCGCCTGTCAGGACGCGCGTGTTCATCAGCGGGAAATTCGGGTTCATGTGCAGGACCAAGCCATGGCGCTTGCAGTTACGGGCCAGATCCTCGGACATGTACTTGCCCTTGGCCGGGACCATGCCGGGTGGGCGGTTGCCGGTTGCCTGCATCACCCCACCCAGGAACATCGGGCGCAGCTTCAGTTCAGCGCCCGTGCGCGCGATGATACCGGGCACGATGGCCTGTGCGACATAGGCGGTAGGGCTGATGAAATCGAAAAAGAATTCAAGCGTCTTGGTCATGATCTTCGTCTTTCAGAGTTAGAATTTTTCCAGCCATGGCCGCAGATCCAGCTCATGTGTCCAGGCATTGCGCGGCTGCACATGCAATTGCCAGTAGGCTTCGGCAATCGCATTTGGATCAAGAATGCCGTCCTGTTCTTTCATGGCATAGCGATCGGGAAAATTCTCGGCGATCCAGGCCGTATCGATCGCCCCGTCAATCACCGTGTGGGCGACGTGAATGCCTTTCGGGCCCAGCTCACGCGCCATGGACTGGGCCAGCGCCCGCAAGGCAAATTTCGCGCCGGAGAAGGCCGAGAACCCGGCTCCGCCACGCATCGAAGCGGTCGCGCCGGTAAAGATGATCGTGCCCTGGCCACGCGGCACCATGGCCCGCGCCGCCTCGCGCCCGGTCAGGAAACCCGCAAAGGCCGCCATTTCCCAGACCTTGCGATAGACGCGGGAGGTTGTTTCTGTGATGCCGAAATTCACGTTCGCACCGATATTGAAAACCATGACCTCAATCGGGGCGATCTCGCGTTCGACCCGCTCAAATAGCGCCGACACGTCTTCTTCAACCCGGGCATCCGATCCAATTGCCACAGCGCGTCCACCATGAGTCTGGATCTCTTCGACCAGAGGTGCCAGCTTGTCACCATTGCGCCGGGTTACGACGGTGACGTAGCCCTCACGTGCGAACCGCCTGGCAATGGCGCCACCCGTGGCATCGCCCGCGCCGATCACAATCACTGCTTTATCCGCCATGATATCCTCGTTAGTTCCGATTTGATACTTACGTGAATCAGTGTAGAATACAAGTATGAAATGGTCTGACCTTGATGAAAATTGGTGTCCTGTGGCCCGTACGCTATCGGTTGTTGGGGATCGCTGGACGATGCTGATCCTGCGTGACTGCTTCCTCGGCCTGTCACGGTTCGACCAGTTTGCCGAAAGCCTGGGCGCGACCCGCCACATCGTGGCCGACCGGCTGAAACGCCTCGTCGAAGCTGGCCTGCTGGATAAGCGCGCCTATTCCGAACGCCCAAAACGCTATGAATACATCTTGACGGACAAGGGCCGCGAGCTTGGTCCAGCGCTCAGGGAGCTACGCGATTGGGGCAAGAAGCACCTGCCGATCCGTCGCCGGGCCAGCCACTAGCAGCTAGTCGAGGTCACGCGCCACTTCCGAACGGCGAAACACCGCGTCCATGGCGCTGGCTTCGTCATAGGACAGGTCCGGAATGAAATGCAGTTGCGGCGTGAACTTCATCTCGATCTGGCGGCCCAGTCGACCGCGAATGAAGGCTGCAGCCCGTTGCAAGGCCGCCGCCACGGTTTCGATCCTGTCCTTATCGGTTACGCCGAGTGGCGAACAGAAGATATTGGCGTGGCGCAGGTCTGGTGAGCAACGCACCTCACCAATCGTCACCGTCACGCCCTGCAGGTCGGCGTCACGAAACTCCTCGCGCGCCAGCACATCGACCAGCGCATGACGGATCAGTTCGCCCGCCCGCAACTGGCGTTGGGAAGGCTCCAGGGAACCGCCGGATCGTTTGCCGCCACGTGCCATCAACTCATGCCTTTCTGCAGCCGGGATCGGAACTCGTTCTGAGCTGCCTTGTCCTTGCCGAACCAGGAATCGGGTACAATCAGTGGATCGGCCCCCTTGAACTTCAGCAAAGTATAACCGCGACCCAGCTTCACTTCAATCAAGGCGCTCCAGCCGATCCGGGTCTCAACCGCGTCGCGGCGGATTGACAGGCCCGCATCGGACACCGTCAGCTCGGTGGCCTGTTCGGTCTCACCGCCGCGGCTCTGGCGATGGCGATAGGCCCAACGCATGAAGATCAGATACCAGACGATCCCCGCCATAGCGGCAATCATCGCCGAGGACATGGTCCGCCAATAGGCGTTCATGCTGGTCAGCTCGAACGCAGCTGAACTGAGCAGCGCCATGCCGGCCCCGATAACCGGTGCCGTCACCCCGGCATAATACAGCGTCGTCGGCCCCACCGTGGCGCCGCGCATGACATTGGTCAGGCG
>CBDUKI010000046.1:0-12481 GCA_965367765.1 uncultured Henriciella sp. | reverse complement strand
CTGAGCCCGCTCGACCCGCTGCTATATGGGATGCGCGGTGCACGTGCCTTTGCGCACATGGTGTCTGGCGAAGTCAGTGAGGCAGCGCAATGGGCCGAACACGCCGCCACCTCTCCGGGGGCGCATGTGCTGATCCGGCTGATTGCCGTCGCGGCCCATGACATGAATGGCGATACAGCACGTGCCGAACAATGGGCCGCAAGGGTCCGCCAACGGACCAGCGCGATCAGCCAGGCCGACTATTTCAAGGCGTTTCCGTTCAAACCCGGCGAGGCCCGGGACCGAATGGCCGACGCCCTGACCCGGCATGGCTTCTAGCCCTAGCTCGCTTCGCGCTTTTGTTCCTCATCGAGACCATATTCGCGAACCTTGCGGTACAGCGTCGAGCGGCCAATACCCAGGCGACGGCTGA
The DNA here is from genome assembly GCA_965367765.1 of uncultured Henriciella sp. GTDB lineage: Bacteria > Pseudomonadota > Alphaproteobacteria > Caulobacterales > Hyphomonadaceae > Henriciella. The sequence continues at coordinate 12,069 of CBDUKI010000046.1, read as the reverse complement.
CCTCTGACATATGCCCGGCGTAATACTCAATGGCATAGGCAATCAGGTCGCGTTCGACATCTGTCAGGCTGCGCACATCGCCGTCTTCAACCATGGCCAGGTGCTCGCCGCTCGCCGGAGCGGCTGTCTGAGCAGGCTCACTAGACGTCTGGCCAGCCAGTTCAGGCAATGCCGCAATATCCGGCAGGACACCAGAAATCTGCGGGAAGTCGTGTGGCTGCAGCGTCTCAGTCTCGCAAAGCACGACCGCGCGGAACACTGAGTTCTCCAGCTGGCGGACATTGCCCGGCCAGTCAAAAGCCGACAGCATGCGCAGCGCCTCATCCGAGGCCCCATTGATGCGGGTGCCTTCAGAGGCATTGAACCGAGCAATGAAATGTTCGACCAGGGCCGGGATATCTTCCATCCGCTCACGCAGGGATGGCATTTCCAGTGGAAAGACATTGAGGCGGTAGAACAGGTCTTCGCGGAACGCACCTTCCTTGACCCGGCTGGCCAGGTCACGGTTGGTCGCCGAAATGATCCGCACATCGACCTTGACCGGACGACGCGCGCCGACCGGATCGACTTCGCCTTCTTGCAGGGCGCGTAGCAGCTTAACCTGGATGTCCAGTGGCAGCTCGCCAACTTCATCGAGGAACAGTGTGCCGCCATCGGCTTCGACGAACTTGCCAGCCGAACGGGCCACAGCGCCGGTGAACGCGCCCTTTTCGTGGCCGAACAGGATGCTCTCGACCAGGTTTTCCGGGATCGCACCACAATTGACCGAGATAAACGGCTTGCCTGAGCGCTCTGAAGCCCCCTGAATACAACGGGCAATGACTTCTTTACCAACGCCGCTTTCGCCGAGGATGAGGACGGGAATATCTGAAGCTGCAGCGCGCTGGCCGAGACGCATGACCTGGCGCATCACCGGCGCTGAGGCGATCATGTCGTCAAAGCTCATGCCGCCTTCGGACTTGCGGGTCAGGCGTTTGACCTCGCCGGTCAGCGAAGACAGTTTCAGGGCGTTGCGAATTGATACAACCACGCGTTCGGGGTTGGCCGGCTTAACGATGAAATCGACCGCTCCGGCGCGCATGGCAGAGACAATCGTGTCAATGCCGCTGGTCGCCGTCAGCATGATGACCGGCAGGTCCGGGCGGCGCTCGGACAGCATTTCCAGCGTATCCATACCGGACAGGCCAGGCATGGTCAGGTCGAGCAGCACAACATCAGCCCCGGCATTGGCATCGGTCGCGATCGCGACACCTGTTTCGCCATCCGGCGCGGTGCGGCAGGCAAAACCAGCCTTCTCCACTGCGGCTGTCAGCAGCCGGCGCTGGGTTGGGTCATCATCGATTACCAGTACGGTTTTTGCCATCTCTCATCACCTCGGGTTCGACCACGATCTGTCTGCGTGGTTCATTTCGCTACGCCCCGATATGGCACACGGAGATGAGGTTATGGTTCAGGAGAACGATTGAATTTCATACAAGTTTTGCAGCGGCAACGCCGCTTATCAGGAACAGTGCGTATATTCAGCCGCGCCGCAGGACATAGTGTTCCAGCATCACTCAAGACCGGAGCTAAACTACATGTCGCACGTTCCACACGAACTCGCCGAAGAATTTCCTGACGCTGTCGAGCGCATCCACGCGCTGAAGACCAGCGATGCGCATTTCGCCAAACTGGCCGATGAGTATCACGAGCTGAACCGAGAAATCCATCGTGCCGAAACCGATGTCGAGCCGATCAGCGATGCGCACATGACCGACCTGCGCAAGAAACGCATGGCACTGAAAGATGAAATCTATACGATACTGACAGCCTGATGGCTGCCAGCATCATTAGAGCTTAAAGGCGTTCGATAATGATCGCCGGGGCCATGCCACCGGCGGCGCACATGGTCACCAGGCCATAGCGCCCGCCGGAGCGTTCCAGCTCATCCAGCGCTGTGCCGATCAGGATGGACCCTGTCGCCCCGATGGGGTGGCCAAGCGCCATCGCCCCGCCATTGATGTTGACCTTCTCACGATCCAGGTCGAGGTCGCGGATGAATTTCTCGGCGACCACGGAGAAGGCTTCGTTGATCTCATAGACGTCAATATCGTCTTTGCTGAGACCGGCTTTTTCGAGGACTTTCTTCGCCGCCGGGACCGGGGCGTTGAGCATCAGGGTCGGGCAGTCACCCATATTAGCCGTGGCAACGATGCGCGCACGTGGCTTCAGGCCGTGCTTGTCGGCATAGTCCTTGGAGGTGACGAGGATGGCCGCCGCACCGTCAACAACGCCTGAAGAGTTACCGGCATGGTGAACATGCTCCACTTTGCCTTCCAGCTGCGGGTAAACCTTCTCGATCATGTTGCCATAGGTCAGGCCCTTGTCGTCGACCGGAATGCCCCAGAACATGTTGAAGACGGTCTTCAGGCCAGCCAGGCTTTCCATGGTCGTGCCCGGACGCGGGAACTCGTCCTTGTCGAGAGCCAGTGACCCATCGCGGTTGTGGACCGGTACAACTGACTTGTCGAAACGGCCTTCATCCATGGCGCGCTTGGCACGTTCCTGGGACACCACGGCGAGCTGGTCGACAGCCTCGCGATCAATGCCTTCCAGGGTCGCAATTGCATCGGCACAGCAGCCTTGTTGCGATTGCGGGTGCAAGTCGCGCAGGTGCAGATTGCCAGCGTCCATCATTGGCGGGCTTTTGGGGTCTGCAGTAGAGGCCGTGTAGCTCATCATTTCACAGCCACCGGCAATCACGCAATCTTCCATGCCGGACATGATCTGCGCGGCAGCCAGTGAAACCGAGGTGATGCCCGAACCGCAGAAACGGTCCAGCGTCACGCCGGACACCTTGATGTCATAACCGGCATCCAGGGCGGCCATGCGGCCCATGTCCGCGCCCTGCGCGCCGCGTTGTGAACTGGTGCCCCAGATCACGTCGTCAACCGTCCCGGTATCGAGATTGTTGCGGTCGCGGATCGCGCCAAGAACCGTCGAGGCAAGGTGTTGCGGGTGCAGGTGCGCCAGCGATCCCTTGCCGACCTTGCCGATGCCGCGAGGGGTGCGGCAGGCATCAATGATGTAAGCTTCAGCCATGTCAGATCTCCTGTGTTTGCGGAGACATAGCCTTACGCACGCGTCAACTTCAACCCGTGTCGTGGCGTTAATCGGGTCGACTTATTTTGACTGTCGTTTGCGCCCTAGTCCTCGACCGCGAAACTCAGACCCGCCTTGGCCGTCAAGCGGTCGATCAGATGCTGGCCAAGCGCTGGTGCCGTGGTCCAGACACCGCCCGGTGTCCCGATCGGGTCCTTGACCAGGGTAAGAGCCGCTTCCGACAGCATTTTCGAGGTCGAGCCGTAGCCCGGATCCTTGTCACCCTTGACGCCGACCTTGATGGTGCGCCCGTCATCGGCAATGCCGTAGAACAGGACATCATAGAACCCGGCCTCGCGCTCCTCTGGTGTTGGCCCTTCGCCTGGCTTGGGGCCATCCTCACCGCCCAGCATGTCGGTATTGGCCAGCGCTTCGGCCATGGCCTTGCCCTGCTCGCCCGGCCCGGTCAGCATCATTTCGTCATAGGTGAAATCCTCGCCATAGGCGTGCCCCATCAGGGCGTTCGAACGGTGCACATTCTTGGTATTGATCGAGGCCATGATGAACGGCGCTGACCAGCTGCCAATATCACTGTCTTCGACCGGGGCCATGCCACTGGGCTGTTCCGGGCCATTGAAGCCCATGGTCAGGCTGAACGGATTGGTCAGCACCGCAACCAGTGACGGGTCTTTCTCGACGGCCGCCAGTGTCGCGCGCAAGCTGTAGGCTGTGCCACCGGAAAATGAGCCTTGCATCGCGCGCACCCTGCCCTTGATGCGCGGCACGGGGGCCCCCAATGTCTTCTTTGCCGCCGCCTGCAGGAACCAGACGCCCATGTCGAACGGGATGGAGTCAAAGCCGCAAGAGAAGACGATACGGGCGCCCGTTTCCTGAGCGCGCCCTTCATACTTGGCGATCATCTGGTGCATCCAGGCCGGTTCACCGCACAGGTCGACATAGTCCGTCCCGGCTTCAACACACGCGGCGACCAATGGCTCGCCATAGAGCTGGTATGGCCCAACCGTAGTGGCAATACAGCCAGCGCGCGCCGCCATGGCGGCCAGAGTTTCCGGCTCGTCCGCATTGGCGACAACCAGTGGCGTATCGGTCGGCGCGCCAATCTCGTCGCGCACGGCGGCGAGCTTGTCGGCGCTGCGCCCGGCCATCGCCCACTTCACATCACCGCCATTGCCATAGGTTTTCGAAAGATACTCCGCCACAAGCCGACCCGTATATCCGGTGGCGCCATATACGATGACATCAAATTCGCGGCCCTGAGCCATACCTGCCTCCCAATCTGTGATTTGAGATCAGGGTGGTACAGTCGGGCCGGACTGGCAATCCCCCAGGCGACTAGATACCGAGGACGTCGCTCATGTCGTAGAGGCCGGGCGGCTGGCTGGCGGCCCACTCACCGGCCTTCAGGGCGCCGTGGGCAAACACAGCCCGATCAAGCGCCGAATGGCTGAGGCTGACAATTTCCATGTCCGACCCGAAACTGACCTCATGCTCGCCGATGACCCCGCCGGAGCGACGCACGGAAAATCCGATCTTGCCGGGTTCGCGTTTTGCGTCCGGCCCGTCATAGGGAGCGGTGCGCAAATCAGAAAGCTGGCCACCGCGCCCCTCGGCGGCGGCTTCACCAAGCATGAGCGCCGTGCCGGACGGGGCATCCAGCTTGCGCCGGTGATGGGTCTCCAGCACTTCAATATCCCAGTCTTCGCCGAGCCGGGCGGCAGCCTGGCGCACCAGCGCCTCGAGCAGATTGACGCCGAGCGAGAAATTCCCGGCACGGACAATGGCCATGGATGCAGCAGCGTCGGCGATGCGCGCCTCTTCGGCCTCGCTGAACCCGGTCGTGCCGATGACCATGGCCCGCACCCCAGCGCGCGGCACCAGGTCCAGTGCGGTCAAGGTTGCGCGCGGCACGGTAAAATCGAGCCAGACATCGGCCCCGGCAGCCGCCTCGCCGATCCCGGCATAGGCCGGACGCCCAATCGGCTTCAGCCCCGCCAGTTCACCAATATCCCGGCCAATATGTGCCGATCCCGGCGCTTCGCTGCCACCCGTAATCGCGTGCCCCTGATCGAGCACCGCCTTGACCAGCTGCTGGCCCATGCGCCCGGCCACACCGGCCACGGCAATATTCAAACTGTTCGTCATGGCGTGCCTTATACAAGTGTTCGCCGGTCTGGCCATTCCCACACGAATGGAGCCATTTTCGGCAAGAATTCATTAACGCTATTCAAACCCGCAGCAACTGCGCCGCAGCGCGAATTTTTCCTATCATCCATGCAGGGGGAATGATATGGGCGCGCCATGTTTCAGATCTCTGCCAAAGGCCCGCGCGCCGCTATCGAAACCGCCTGGGATGCCCTCGCATGGACCGACCCATCGCCAGCCAGTGCTGTCGATGCAAAGGAAGACACACGCGTCACCTGGCGCCTGGACGCCTATGCCGACAGCGAAGCGGAAGCCGAGGCCTGCGTCGCCCTGATCAATCAAGCAGCCCCGGAACTGAACCCGGTCATCGAACCCCTGGCGGACCGCGACTGGGTGACCCTGTCACTGGAAGGCCTGCCACCGGTGCGCGCCGGACGGTTCATCGTTACCGGCAGCCATGCACTGGCCCGTACATCGCCGGGCAAGACCGATATCCTGATCGAGGCCGGACCGGCTTTCGGCACCGGCCATCACGGCACGACGCTGGGCTGCCTGCTAGGCTTTGAACATGTTCTGCGTAGTGGTACGCCGCGCAATGTACTGGATGTCGGCACCGGATCAGGCGTCCTGTCCATTGCGGCCGTCAAGGCCGGGGCCCAGCGCGCCATCGGGACCGAGATCGACCTAGACAGCGTACGCGTTGCCAATGAGAACGCCGCCAAGAATGATATTGGCCGACGGTTCGTCACCTATTATACGCGTGGGGCCAGCAATGCCATCATCCAGGCAGCCGGCCCATTCGACTTGATCTTCGCGAATATATTGGCGCGCCCATTGATCGGGCTGGCACCCAGCCTGTCGCGGCAGCTCGCCCGATCAGGCCACGTTATCCTGTCAGGCCTGTTGACCCGGCAGGAGCCGCTGGTCCGCGCCGCTTATGCCGGGCGCGGGTTGAACCTGGTCAAGCGAATCCGGCGCGACGGCTGGTCGACACTGGTGTTCCGCAAACCGGACTAGTGATTGGCGCGGCGGGCCCAGCGTGCCGTGCGGCGAGCCAGGATGTGCGGGCGTGAATCGACCGAAGTGGTCAGCGTAGCGCGGACTTTTGGCAGGCCGGAAGGTGCGCCTTCCATGACTTGGCTGCCCGTCGCTGGGGCATTCATGGACAGGTCGGGTGCCGCGTAGGTTTCTGTTCGTTTCATGATGATATTCCTGGGAGGAGAGTTGCGTTGTTTTCTTATTGAGCGCGCCCAAATAGAGCTAAATCCTTGAAAAACAATGACGCATCGGTCAAAATTGATATGTTTTTCTGCATAGCTTCCTTTCTCCTTTGCGCAGAGCTGGAATTGGCGCTAATTCGGCAACATGAAACAATCCTTTGACGTGAAAGGCGGCCCACAGGTTGGACGCCGCAATCTGCCCCTGCTGCGCGCGCAAATGGCCGTGCAGGCACTTGATGGCTTCTACGTGCCACACGAAGATGAATACCAGAATGAATACCTGCCCGAGGCAAATGAGCGCCTGGCCTGGGCGACCGGGTTTTCCGGCTCATACGGTTCGGCTTTTATCTTCACCGACACGGCCACCTTGTTCATTGACGGTCGCTATACGATCCAGGCCGCAGACCAGACCGACCACGCGCTGATCGAACGGGTTGCTGTGCCGGACCCTGGGCCGTTCGGCTGGCTCGCGGCCCAGAGCCTAACCGGAAAGGTCATCGGTTATGACCCGGCGCTGATGACGCCCAATGATGTCGCCATCATGGCCGCTGCAGCGAGCAAGGCTGGCGCCACGATCCGCGCGGTCGAGGCCAACCCGGTTGACCTCGCCTGGAGCGACCGCCCTGCCCAGCCCATGGCTCCGGTTCATCCGCACGCGCTGGAATTTGCCGGGCTCGCGTCCGAAGACAAGCGCGCCGCGATTGCTGCGCGCCTGCAGGCCGATCATCTCGATGCCGCCGTCATCACTGCCCCGGCCAGCCTCGCCTGGCTGTTCAATATTCGTGGCGGCGATGTCGCGTGCTCTCCGCTGCCGCTAGGCCGGGCCATCATTCGGGCCGATGGCAGCGCCGACCTGTTCCTCGATCCAGCCAAGGAAACACCGGACCTGCGCACCCATCTCGGCAACCAGGTGACGCTGCACCCGCTCGACAGCCTGCCAGAGCGATTGGGCGACCTGTCTGGTCAGGCCATCAGCCTCGACCCGTCACTGGCCTCAGCCTGGTTCTTTGAAACGCTGGAAGCTGCGGGCGCGAACATTCACCGTCAGGCTGACCCGGTCCTGCTGCCCAAGGCCTGCAAGAATGCCGCTGAACTGGCCGGGACCGCCAAGGCGCATCGGCGTGATGGCGTTGCTCTGACCCGCTTCCTGCACTGGCTCGACACAGAGGCCCAGTCCGGCACGACGACGGAGATCGACGCGGTTCTAAAACTGCAGGCCTTCCGCGATGAAGTTACCGGGCTGAAAGACATTTCCTTCGAGACCATTTCCGGGGCCGGGCCGAACGGGGCCCTACCGCATTATCGCGTCTCTTCGGCCTCCAATCGCGTGCTCGAGCGCGGCAACCTCTACCTCGTCGACAGTGGCGGCCAATATCCTGACGGCACGACGGACGTCACCCGCACCGTCCCAATCGGCCCGCCAAGCGAGGACATGCGCCGCCATTACACACTGGTCCTCAAGGGCCATATCGCGCTCGACATGGTGCGCTTCCCGCCCGGTACGACCGGCACCCACCTCGATACGCTGGCCCGCCATGCCCTGTGGCAAGCCGGGCTCGACTATGACCACGGAACCGGGCACGGCGTTGGCGTCTATCTCGGTGTACATGAAGGCCCGCAGCGCATCGCCAAGCCCTGGAATAGCGTTCCGCTGCAGCCAGGCATGATCGTCTCCAACGAGCCGGGCTATTACAAGGAAGGCGCCTACGGCATCCGCATCGAAAACCTGCAATATGTCACCCCCGCCGAGACCATTGAAGGCGGCGATATCGACATGCTGGGCTTCGAATGCCTGACCTTTGCACCACTGGCGCGTGACCTGATCGAGACCAGCCTGCTCAGCCCCCGCGAGCGTGACTGGGTAGACGATTATCACCAGCGTGTGCTGGCCGAGATCGGCCCAATGGTCGAAGGCGAATTGGCCGATTGGCTGGCAGCGGCCTGCGCGCCGCTCTAGTCAGGCTTGATCAGGGCGAGCCATTCGGCCTCGCTCATCACGGTCACGCCAAGGCTTTCGGCCTTTTTCAGCTTTGACCCGGCCCCCGGCCCGGCGACCAGAATATCGGTCTTGCCTGACACCGAGCCTGAGACCTTGGCGCCAAGCGCTGTAGCCCCGGCCTTGGCCTCGTCGCGGGTCATGGCTTCAAGCGCGCCGGTAAACACGACCGTCTTGCCCGAGACGGGGCTTTCCGATGCGATGGCCTCACCATCCAGCACGCTGACCTCGCCGAGCAATTCGCGCATCATGGTCTGGTTATGCACCTCATGCGCAAAGGCCTTAAGGCTATCGACGGCGGTGCTCCCGATACCATCGATGGCCAGCAGGGCCTGTTCGGCTTCCCCGCCTGGGTCTGCTAGCGCCGCCTCGACCGTTGACCAGAACACGCCCCACTTGACGAAGGTGCGCGCCAGCAGGCCAGAGGTGGTCTCACCGACATTGCGGATGCCAAGCCCATTCAGGAAGCGGGCAAAGGCCACCTCGCGCCGGGCATCGATCGCAGCCAGCAATTTCTGGCTGGAAACCTCGCCAAACCCGTCCCATTCGGCGAGCGGCGGCAAGCCGGCCTGCGCTATACGCTGGGGCAGTTGAAACAGGTGCTGCGGGCCACGAACCACGCCGCGCGCATAGAACAGTTCGATCTGCTTGGCCCCGACCCCATCAATATCCAGGGCCTTGCGCGAGACAAAATGCTTCAACCGTTCAACCGCCTGGGCCGGGCAGGTCAGCCCGCCTGTGCAGCGCCGGCGCACGTCAGCCTCACCCTTGTCATCAAGAACACGCACCGCTTCTGAGCCACATTCCGGGCAGGTCTGCGGCATCTCGAACGGCGCGCTGCGCCCGACCCGATCAGCATCGACCACGCGTAGGACCTGCGGAATGACATCGCCAGCGCGCTGGATCTCGACCCGGTCCCCGACCCGCACATCAAGCCGGGCGATCTCATCTTCATTGTGCAAGGTTGCGTTCGAGACCACCACACCGCCAACCGTGACCGGGGCAAGGCGCGCAACCGGGGTCAGACTACCCGTACGCCCGACCTGGATATCGATGGCTTCCAACACAGTCACGGCCTTCTCAGCCGGGAACTTGTGGGCAATTGCCCAGCGTGGGAACCGGCTGACAAAGCCCAGCCGTTGCTGCCAATCGAGCCGGTTGACCTTGTAGACCACGCCATCAATGTCGTAGCCGAGCCCAGCGCGGCGTTCTGCCATGTCATCATAGGCGGCGAGCAACCCGTCCACAGTGTCATGTGGGGCGAACAGACCATTGGTGACAAAGCCCCATTGCGCCAGCGCCGCGACAGCATCTGTCTGGGTCTCGGCAAAGGCGCTGGAACACTGGCCCCAGGCATAGGCAAAAAACTTCAACGGCCGCGCGGCGGTGATAGCCGGGTCTTTCTGGCGCAGGCCGCCAGCTGCCGCATTACGCGGGTTCATATAGGCCTTGCGCCCACCTGCTTCCTCCTGGGCATTGAGGGCGGCAAAATCCTCATTCGACATGTAAACCTCGCCGCGCACTTCAATCAGGTCGGGCCAGCCGGTACCGCGCAAGGTCTGTGGAATCTCGGCGAGGGTGCGGGCATTGGCGGTGACGTCCTCACCAACCCGCCCGTCCCCACGTGTCGCCGCCTGGGCCAGGTGGCCCTCGACATAGGTCAGGCTGAGTGACAAGCCGTCAATCTTGGGCTCGGCGGTCATGACCAATTCGTCTTCGTCGGACAGGCCGAGAAATCGGCGCACGCGCCCTGCAAAATCAGCCACATCCTCGCCACTGAAGGCATTGTCGAGCGACAGCATGGGCACGCCATGCTCAATCTTGCCGAACCCGTCCTGAACCTGCGCGCCGACCCGGTCGGACGGACTGTCCTTGCGCTTGAGCGCCGGAAAGTGCGCCTCAATGGCAAGATTACGCAGGCGCAGCTCGTCATATTCCGCATCGCTCAGGTGCGGGGCGTCTTCCTTGTAATAAGCCGCGTCGGCGAGCTTGATCTCAACCGACAGGCGCGCCAGTTCGGCACGGGCTTCCTTTTCGCTCAGCTGATCAACCGGTTTTTGCGCACTCATGCCGCCTCCAGCAATTTTGACGCGGCCGCGCGGGCCTCATCAGTAATGCTGGAACCTGATAGCATTCGGGCGATTTCTTCAAGTCGTTGTCCATCATCGAGCTGCGCAACATGGGTCTGCATGGCCCCATTATCGGTTGGGCTCTTGCGCACCCGCCACTGGCGACCCGCCGCAGAGGCCACTTGCGGGCTATGCGTGATCGCAAAGACCTGACGGTCCAGCGCCAGGCTGGCGAGACGTTCACCGATCGCCGCCGCGACGGCCCCGCCAACACCCTGGTCGGCCTCGTCGAAGATCAGGGTCGGGGCGCCAGCAACTTCGCTGAGCGCGCATTTCAGCGCCAACGAGAAGCGCGCCAGTTCGCCGCCCGAAGCAATCGAGCGTAGCGGCGCAAACCCGGCCCCTGGGTTCGATTCGATTTCGAATTCGACCCGCTCCAGCCCTTTTGCGCCGCTTTCGTCTTCACCAATCGGCGTAAAGCCGACACGCACCTGGACCCGGCCGAGATGCAGCGGCACCAACTCTGCCATGATCGCGCCCTGCAACCGCTCAGCCCCTGCCCGGCGCGCCGCGCTGAGCGCTTCAGCCTGCTGGCGCCAGAGGTCACCAGCGACCTGTTCGGCGCGCTGGGCCTCGTCCAGGGCCGCCGTATCAGCATCGCAAAGCGCCAATCGGGCGCAGTGGGAGGCAAGAACCGCATGCAACTGGTCCGGGTCGGCATCGTATTTTCGACCAGCAGCCCGCAAGGCAAACAGGCGCCCTTCCACCTGCTCAAGCGACTGGGCATCATGGCCAGTAAAGCCCATCAGCTGATTGACCGTCTCGCGCGCTTCAGCCAATTCGATCAGCGTGCGTTCAATGGCCTCAGCTGCTGCGGCGGCGGCCTCTGCCAGGCCATTGTCGAGCGCATCGAGCCCGGGAATCCGCAGAACCCGTTCGGTCGCGCGCGCGGCCTTGGCCAGATTTGCCTCGATTGGATTCGCGCGCAAGGCGGCATCGGCCTCTTCAATGTTTTCGCTCAGCTTCTCCGACTGCAAGAGGACACCGCGCTGCCCGGCCAGGCGGGTCGCCTCGTCCTCTTCCGGCCCCAGCTCGGTCAATTCCTGGACAGCAAATTCAAGCCAATCACGCTGGTCTTCGGCGCTGCGAGCCGCGGCCTCCAGGGCCTGGCGGTGCGTGCGCGCCTGCTCAAACCCCTGCCATGCAGCTTCGCAGGCCCGGGCAAGATCAAGGTTCCCCGCATAGGCATCAAGCAGGCCGCGATGGCTGGACGGGCGCATCAGACCAGACGCGGCGTGCTGGCCATGCACCTCGACCAGAAGCTCGCCAATCTCGCCAAGCAGTTGGGCATTGACCGGCTGGCCGTTGACGAAAGCCCGGGACGGCCCTTTTTCGGGCACCATACGGCGCAGGGTCAGCGTCTCGGGACGGCCGCCATTCAGTGCCAGCATGTTACAGCCGAAATAGGTCTGCATGGGCGTAAAGCGGAACAGCTGGTTCATCACCACTTCCGCAGTTGCGTCACGCTTAAGCTCTACCA
>CBDUKI010000045.1:0-12538 GCA_965367765.1 uncultured Henriciella sp. | reverse complement strand
GCCGACGATCAGCCAGAACAGGCTGAATCCGATATAGCCGAGATGCACACGCACTTCGAGATAAGCATTGTGGAACGATAGTTTGGTACCGAATGGCTTGTGGTCATTCTCGTTCAGTGTCTGGGCCGTGCCGACATCATATTGCCAGAAGCTCTCCAGACCGACGCCTTTGATGGGATTGTCCTCCGAGACCATGCGCGCGGCATCCCAGAGGGCGGTACGCCCGGTCAGCGTTGTGTCCTTGCCCATCATGCCCAGAAAGTCATTGACGAAGGAATTGGTTGGCATGTTGAGAATGACGGTCGCCCCCAGCAGGACGGCGCAGAAGCTCGACAACATGATGACCGAGCGCAGGTGGCGCATCCGGGTAATCGACAGCCAGACGAAGCGTACACCGAAAAGGCCGGCTGTCCCGACCGTCGCGAGCACAGCTGATGTCGCCGAGTTGCACATGAAGACGATCGCCAGACAGACCGGCACGAACGGTGCCGCCATAAGGCGGATCAGGGAGTGTTCCTTGGTGTTCAGGGCTGTAATCAGGGCGAAGAAGGTCGCGAAGGTCATGTGCAGGGCGAGATAGTTCTTGCTTGCATAAGGCCCACCGCGGGCGAACGTGCCATAATATGTCAGCGTGTAGAGCGTGGCGATGACCGAAGCGAAGAAGAAGCAACGAAGGATGATCCGCAATTCGATGCGCGAGGCGATGACCACGATAATGAAGGGCGTCATCAGGTAGAGCACGCCTTGCCGGATCGCCGGGCTGGGATAGTCCGACCACAGGAAGGAAAACATGCCGAAGATCGGCAGCAGGAATAGCGGCCAGCATTTCACCATCATCGGCAGGATGGTGCGATAGTGCAGGCCAAAATAGCCGATAAAGGAGAGGACCAGGAGATAGCGGATCGGCGTGAAACCCGGCATGGTGATAAAGGTCACCAGGAACCAAAGCGAGATCACCCCCTGTTCCCAGAGCGGGACAGTCCGTGCCTCGCGATAGGCATTGACCATGACGGTCTCTTCGCGTGCGCCGGTCGGCTGGTTGATCTGTGCACGCGTCATGCGTGTGCTCCTGCCTGGAGAAATCCAGTCACGATCCTGGCCAGTATTCCTTTCGGCTCGATGAAAGTTTCTTCCGGCAGTGCCGCCAGCCTGTCGCGGGCCGCCTCAATGGCAGAGCGCTCCGAGATCAATTGGTCGACCAGTTCAACCAGGGTGCGCTCCAAAGGCTCGGCAACTGTAAACCCGGCCTGTCGGCTGGTTACCCAGCTTGCTGTTTCGGTGTCGGCAACGCAAATGGGCGGGGTGGCATAATAGCCGCCTTCATAGATCCGGTTGGGCAGCAGCCAGACTGAATTGAAACCGGCCTCCATGAAATCCCCGGCCCAGACAAGGTCGAGGCCCTCATAGATGGCTGGCAGGTCGTCCGGGGCGCGGTATGGCCCGGCATAGGTCATGTTTTCGCGCGCCTCGATTTCCGGTTCGAATACGGCAATTTCCGTCCGGGCCGGTTTACCATGCAGCTTGATCTCGACCTTGTTGCCAAACCGGTCGGCCAAGGCGCACATCAGGTCCATCGAACGCTGGCAGCGCAGGATGCCGACCCAGCCCAGTCGCAGTGGGGCGCCAGGCGCTCGCGCGCTCGAACGGTCGCTGGAAAGTCTTGCGGGCGCGCTTTCCGGCAAGCGGTTCTCAACCAGGGCGCTCTTATACAGGCCTTTATAGTGGCGTTCGAAATGATTGCGCAGGAAGGCAGGGGAGCTGACCACCAGGCCGGCGGAGCGTTTCAACAGCGCCCGTTCGAGACCACGCATCATCCAGCCGATTGGGTCGCGCCGGACCAGCAGACGATGAACATCCAGGCATTCATAGATCACCGGCGTTTTCAGTCGCGCATGGCGTTTGGCCAGAAAGGCGCAGGCCAGCATGTCAAGATTGCGGGCATAGATGACGTCGGCCCTGTGCAGGCCATGAACCGGGTCGGCTGCCTTGCGGCCCCCTTTGAAAATCTGGTGAATTCGTTGCAGGAACGCACCATCATAGGTCCGGCCAAGATCTGTATTGGCGAATTCGCGATCTTGCGCCTCGTCCCGGCGCATGGTGAAGCCGTGCGCCTCCAGGCCATCGCGCGCGAAGCTACTCATCCGCCGGGCCACAGCCGAGTCAGAGGCATCATGACCGAAGAAGGCAAGTTTCGTCATAGCCTTGAAAACACCTGACTTCGTTTTGGTTCACCAGCGTGGATGCGTGCGCGAACCGCGGATGGAGTTCAATCGACCGGTTCGGGCTCGCGAGCCGGTTCAACAGCGCGGACCGGCTTTTCAGCTGCCTTGGCGGGTTTGGCCTTTTCCTGTGACTTGTTGCTGCGGCCAAAGGAGAAGCGGCGCTTGGCCTCGGTGCGATAATACTTCTTGTAGTCGCGATAGGCGGTGCCCGGTTCATTGTGCTGGCGACGGTGATTGAGATCGACCATGTTCAGCACCAGGCCAAGCACATCGGCACGGAAAGCCTTGAGCAGGCCGAGTGATTTGCGGATCACGGCGCGGGTCGTGCGGCGCCAGCGAACAATCAGGATGGTCTTGTCCGCCTTGCCGGCGATCACACGGGCTTCCGCCATCAGCAGGAGTGGACCGGTATCGATCAGGATCAGGTCATAACGCTCACGCAGTTCGGCATGCAGCTTGTCGAATGACTTGGTGCCGAACACGTCATGCGGGGTGTGCCCTTCTTTCGACAGGGGCAGGATGTCCAGACCGCTGGTCTTGTCCGTCTGGATGACATCTGCGAGCTGGCCTTCCCCAAACAGGTACTCGACCAGGCCGGTCTCGACCTTGACGTCAGCCGCATCGGTCAGCTGGCGGCGACGGAAATCGCCATCAATGACGAGGGTTTTCGAGCCTGACATGGCCGACATGCGGCCCAGGCTGAGCGTCAGGCTGGTCTTGCCTTCATCCGGCAGTGATGAGGTGATCGCGACGGTCTTGGTCTGGCTGTCAATGTCGGAAAAGGCGATGGCCGCACGCAGGTAGCGAATGCCTTCAGCATAGCCAGAGAGTGGGTTCTCGACCATGTAATCGGCTGGTTTCTTGCGCCCGAAGCCAAGGAAGCCGACATTGGTGATCAGGGGCACATTGCCCAGCGCCGGGACCTTCAGGCGCCGTTCAATATCCGTGGTCGAGCTGATCTTGGAGTCGAAGATTTCTGCCACCAGGGCCAGCAGGCAGCCCAGGGCTCCGCCCAGCATGAAGCCGATGAACATGGAGACTTTCGGACGCGGCGCGGCTGGGCCGCCCGGTACGGTTGCAGCCGTCAGGATGCGCGCCTCGGCCTCAACCAGGTCACCCTGTTCGCTGGTTTCCTTGAAGCGTGCGATGAATTCCTCGTAGAAGGTGCGGCTGGCCAGGGCGTCGCGCTCAAGCTCACGCAGGCGAACATCAGCCGCGTTTTCCTGGATCAGCTGGGCGCGGTTCTGGCTGAGACGGCGATTGACATTAGCCAACTGGTCTTCGGCCACTTTCACTTCGCCTTCGATGCGCGCGGCAATCCGGTCAACTTCGGCGCGCATTTGCTTCTCGATATCGTCGGCTTCCTCGACCGCAGAAATCAGGTCCGGGTGGCGTGGGCCATAGGTGGCGCGCAGGTCGGCGACCCGGCGCTGGACAACCGAGCGCTGGCTTTTCAGGTTCGAGATTACCGGGGAATCGAGCACCTCGGCAATCGAGTCGATGCCGGCCCCGCTGTCGATCTGGCGACGCATGCCATTATAGCGAGCGCGGGCCCGGGTCAGGTCAGCTTCGAGGGCCAGTTTCTGCGATTGTAGCGTGGCAATGTTGGATTCGGTCAGCGATGAGCCCTGGGCCGCCAGGATGCCAGTTGCGGCCTTGTATTCCTCGACCGCATTTTCCTTTTCGGCCAGCTCGTCGCGCAGCACCGAAACCCGTTCAGCCAGCCACATGGTCGCGCGCTCGGTCGCGTCCAGCTTGGCTTCCATCTGGTCGACACGGTACTGATCGGCAATCGCATTGGCCAGGCGGGCGGCTGTTTGCGGCGAAGTGCTGGTTACCTCGGCTGACAGGATATAGGTCGTGCCGACACGCGAGACGCGCACCTTGCGGGCCAGCAGGCGGGCTGCACGGTCAATCTGCACCTGCTCGCGCTGTTCTGGCGTCAGGGCGCGTCGTGGCTGCTCAGGCTCTTCCTTCTTGGGCAGCAGGAAGCTGAAGATCTGGCGCTGGATGCGCGTTGCGAACGAGACTTTTTCCTCGCGCAGGGCCGGGTTGAATTCCGGGTCCTCGATCAGGTTCTGATCGATCACCACCCGGCGCAGCAGGGCATGAGACGCCATGATACGCACTTCGGTGTCGAGCACCGGCGTACTCAGCGAGGTGCCGCGCAGCACGTCATCAAGGTTGATGACGTTCAGTTGCTTGGAGTCGACAATGACTTGCACATTCGCCTTGTAGATCGGCGTCTGGCTCAGCGCCTTGTAGGAAATGTACGAGAACACCACCACCGTGGTTATGGCGATCAGCCAGAACCGCTTGAAGAACACGTTGACCAGCGACTTGATGTCGATCGGAATGCCAAGACCACCGGCCTCGTCGAGCCCGGTGGAATTGTTGTCTGGCAGTTCAATACTGATAGTATTTGTCACGTCGTCTCACTCAAATTTTTCATCCCAGCCCGCGATCAGGCTGGATCAAGGAAACACCCGGATGCCAACGCCGATGATATTGGCATCAAAACCCGGATTTCCGGTCACGGCTGCGCCTGTGACGCTGCGGTCGATCCGCCGTGCAAACGCATCCAGGTGAACACGCTTGTTGAGCTTGTAGCGACCACGGATACCGAATTCGGTAATTTCCTCATTTCGATCAATGTCATCATAGTCATTGTCAGCAATGCGGCCATAAAGTGACACAATGACATTGCGGCGCAATTCATGGTCGACATTGGCGCTGAAACGGGTCTGGATCGCGCTTGAAGAGGCCACCAGGCCGAGGTCACGCACTTCGCGGGCGACATCGAAGGTCACCGTGGTCAGGCGAGACGGGAACCACAGCACGCGTCCGTTTGCCGACAGCGTATCAACATCCTGCTGATTGGCGTCTTTCTTGTTTTCGGTCATGTAACCGACAGACACATCGCCGCGGATCAGCGATTGCAGTTCGAAATTGACGCCGCCGGAGACCGTATAGGTATCGGAATCGCGCACGCGCTTAACCGCTGTTGGCGGTAGCGGCGATGTCGATGGGTCGAGAATCTGGCCCGTCACACTGTCGATATATTGCGGGTTGTCATATTCTGACGTGCGATATGTTCCCTGGCCATAGACCGCCAGGTCCGGGCTGATCGCATAAGACAGGCGCGAATTCAGCGTCGAGACATTATGATCACGAAAGTCCTGCGGTACGGTGCTGACGCCATTATTGGCTGTGCCATCCTCGTAATCGCTTTCGGTGAAGCGGGCCGTCGTGTTCCAGCGAACCCGGTCGGCCTGGTAGTTCGCGCCGACGCCCATGCCGTAACGCTGGTATTCGATTGGGCGATCCGAACCGACCGCATTGGCAAAATCGGTCCGTGACTCGGTGCCGTCCTCGCCAAATACTGTGCCGGTCAGGGCCAGTGATTTGGTTACGTCCAGGCGACCCCGAATGGCGCCGTTGACAGTGGTTGAGGATTCAGAGCTGAAATCATTGTATTCCTGACGGTTGGCTCCGAAAGACACGCCGAGCTCGTGATTGGTCCAGTCGCTCGTCGCATCGGCCCGCACACCCAGGCGCATGATCGTATCGGACTCTTCGCCGGAACTGGCCGCGAAGACGTTGCTGGTTGAGGTCACGCCGGCTTCAAGGCTCGAGCGGACAATCAGGCTGCCAACACGGATCGGCTCAGGGTCGAATTCCGGCTGGCGGCGATCCATAACCGCTTCATACTTGTCACGGCTGTAATAATTGTTCTGCGCATAGGCTGCGGTAACCAGCGGACCCACAGCGACGGCGCCAACGATGCTCAAACGAAAGACTGTTTTCATTACGACTTACCTTCTGTAAGCGACCCACTCGCCCATTTCTGTATTAACCCTTGTAACGCAATATGCGTGCCAACGTCAGGGTCGCTTTGAATATATCGTCAGATTATCCCGGCGGACGTTAAGTCGTGGTGTAATAATTCCCGGAAATTCTTACCAGGACTGGGCGTTCTATACAGACCAGTGCTCAAATGGCTTGCCGACCATTTGGCGAAATCGGGCGACATCATTGCCTAGTGCATCGGCGATATCGCGTTCGAAATGGCGTGGAATGTCGGCCTGGCGGGTCGGTTTCATCAGCCCGGTAATGGTTCTCTTGATCCTCGACGCGGTTGTATTCGGCAAGGTATTGCGGATGGCCTCACCAAGCCAGGTTGTCCGCAGGCGGATCCACCAGGCCGGGATACGTGATAGTTCCTGACTGGTATTCTTCGGCTCGAGATCCGGATCGGGCGCTTCGTCTGGCAGGCCGATAAAGTCCAGGAGTTCGCGGTAGAAGACTTGCGGCTGGGTTTTCAGGTCATGGAAGTCGAGAACGAGGATTTGCTCGGCCGGGTAGAGTTGGGTCCAGGCTTCCAGTTGCCAGGCATAGCGGCTTGCCGCGATCAGGTATTTGCCTTCCTCGCTGCTAAGGAAGTTGTCCTCCGGCTCGAAAATCTTCATTGCGATGCCGTGTTTGAACTGGGAAACGGCGCGTTTGACCGGGTCACGCACGACATAGATGATCTTGGCGTCGGGAGCGGCCTGATGCAGCATGTTCGGCACGCGCGGGAAAGCGGCGCGGTTGGAATAATTCGGCGAGATCTCGCCGCGCAGGGGCGCGTTCTGGTCGAACAGGTTGCGATACCAGTCCATGCCGCGCGCTTCCATATTCTGCGGCATGAAGAAATCGGTTTCCTTCATGGTCGGCAGGCTGATTTTGCGAATCCCTCGTAGCGTATGCTGGATAGAGGTCGTGCCCGCGCGCATGGCGCCGATCACGACAAAATCAACAGGCGGCTTCTGCGCTGTTTCCAATTTCAGCTTCCCCAAGCTATTCCCAATGAACACTCCAATTGTAGCGCATACAAGGCTTATGCCAGTTTGGCAAAAACTCTGGTGAGAGGCGAATGCGAAGCTTTACAAAACGCCCCCCCACACGGCATGGCATTGGACTTGCTACGTTTGGTGAAACCCCGTTGAGGCCCATACCTATGCATATCGACATTTGTGTCTGCACCTTTCGCCGCCCTTCGATTGATGCAGCCATGCGCAGCCTCAGTCGGCAGATTGTACCAGCCGGTGTGACGCTAGGCCTGATCATTGCCGACAATGATGAAACGCCGTCTGCACGTGAACGGGTCGAGGCATTGGCCGGTGACCTGTCCATCCCGGTAACCTACCTGCACGCCCCGGCGCGCAACATCTCGATTGCTCGCAATGCCTGCCTTGATGCGGCCAGGGGCGATTGGGTGGCCTTCTTCGATGATGATGAAATTGCCCCGGCTGACTGGGTCGGCAAGCTCTACAAGAAAGCCGTCGACGATGACCTTGATGCCGTTTTCGGCCCGGCCATTGCGCAGTATGGCGAAGACACACCAGACTGGATCCGCGACAAGGACTATCATTCCAACTGGCCCGAACGGCGTGGTCGCCAGGTCCAGACCGGTCACACCTGCAATGCCATGATCAGGCTCGATGCCGCCTCGGTCAGCGGCCAACGCTTCCTGCTCGAGAAGGGGCGCACGGGCGGGGAGGATACGGAATTCTTCTTCCGTATCTGGCGCGCTGGTGCCCGGCTCGGCATTGCCGATGATGCCATTGTCTATGAGCCGGTTGATCCGGCCCGGCTGAATTTTCGCTGGATCATGACCCGTAAATACCGTTCAGGCATCAGCTATGGCCGCCATTCTCTTGGCGCGCGCTCCCTGCCAGCCCGGCTGGGCCTGTTCATCAAGGCCGGGGCGAAATGCCTGGTCAGCCTGGCGATGAGTGCTGCGACGGCCTGGTCTGCGGTACGGCGCAATTACTGGGTGTTGCGCGCTGGTTTTCATGCCGGTGTCTGCTCTTCTGTGTTCCAGGTGAAGGAACGCGAACTTTACGGCACTGCCTGACTGGTCGATTTCGACACACTTGTATACGTCCTCAGGCACTCTATTGAACAATGGCAAAGAGTTGAGGGCCGGACATGCTCGCCGAATTTGGTCAGATTGCGCTTATTTTCACCTTGATGGTGGCGCTGCTGCAGGCCTGGATGGGCCTGGTCGGCGGTGATCGACGCGACAAGCGATTGATGGCGGCCGGTGACCGCGCAGCGATTGCCCAGGCCGTCTTGTGCGTCACCGCCTTCTTGATGCTGGCCCTGGCCTTTGTCGGGTCGGATTTCTCGGTCCGGCTGGTGGCGGCCCATTCGCACACGGCCAAGCCGCTGCTCTACAAGATTTCCGGGACATGGGGCAATCACGAAGGCTCGATGCTGCTCTGGGTGATGATCATGGCCCTGTTCGGGGCCGCGATGGTACTGTTCGGCGGGGCCTTGCCGCGCACGCTGCGAGCCCGGGCCATCGGCGTGCAGGGCTTGGTCGGCGCTGGCTTTGCCGCCTTCCTGATCTTCACGTCCAATCCGTTCGAGCGCCTGTCGCCGGTGCCGGTCAATGGCGCAGGGCTCAATCCGCTGCTCCAGGACCCGGGCCTCGCCTTCCACCCGCCATTTCTCTATCTCGGCTATGTTGGCTTCTCGGTCGCCTTCTCGTTTGCCGTAGCGGCCCTGATCGAGGGGCGCGTCGATGCGATGTGGGCGCGCTGGGTCCGGCCCTGGGTGCTGCTGGCCTGGTCATTCCTGACCATCGGCATCGCACTGGGGAGCGTCTGGGCCTATTACGAACTGGGCTGGGGCGGCTGGTGGTTCTGGGATCCGGTCGAGAATGTCTCCTTCATGCCGTGGCTTGCCGGCACCGCGCTGCTGCATTCGACCCTGGTGGCCCAGGCGCGCGGCAGCTTCATGCGCTGGACATTGCTGCTGTCTATCCTGACCTTTTCGCTGAGCCTGGTTGGCACGTTCATCGTGCGCTCCGGCGTGTTGACCAGCGTGCATGCCTTTGCGGTCGATCCTGAACGCGGCATGTTCATCCTGGCGCTGCTTTTCCTGACCACAGGCGGCGCATTGACGCTCTATGCCCTGCGTTCGGCGCGGATTGCCCACGGTGCGGGGTTTGATCTGCAAAGTCGTGAAGCCGGTCTGGTGCTCAACAATATCCTGCTGCTGTGCGCGACGGCCACGGTGTTCCTTGGCACGTTCTATCCGCTGGTGATTGACGCGCTGACGGGCGACAAGATCACGGTTGGCCCACCTTATTTCAACATCGCCTTCTCCCCGATCATGGCGCTCTTGATTGTCTTCATGGCGTTTGCGCCGATGCTGAAATGGCGCCGCGATGCACTGGCCCGGCTGGCCCGGCCGATGGCGGTGATGAGTGTGGTGGCGATCATGTTCGTGACGCTCGTGGCCGTGTTTGGCAAACATGTGCTCGGCGCGCTGGCCCTGGGGCTGGCCGCCTGGCTGATCGCCGGAACGCTGATCAGCTATGTAGGAAAGTTGCGGCTTGGCGGCTCCAACAGTCGCCTCAGCAATCTGTGGCAGCGCTGGCGCTTGTTGCCGGGCGCGGCCCACGGCTTTGCGCTGGCCCATATCGGCCTGGCGGTCAGTGTGATCGGCATTGCCAATATGGGCGTCTGGTCCGACGAAAATGTCGACCGGCTGCACTTTGGCGAACACGTTTCGGTTTCTGGTTATGAGTTCACGCTCGAACGGATCGACGAGGTTCAGGGCGAGAACTATGTCGCCCAGCGCGGGCGCGTTACCGTTAGCCGCGATGGCAAGGCACTGGCGACGCTTTTTCCGGAGCGGCGCTTCTATCCGGCTGAACGCGATGTCACCACTGAAAGCGCCATGAACGTGAAACTGGACCGCGTCCTCTATGCGGCGATTGGCGAAGGCGATGACGAGATTGGCTGGATCATGCGGGTCTATTACCACCCCTATGTCAGCCTGATCTGGCTTGGCGGTCTGTTCATGGCGCTGGGCGGTTTTGTCTCTCTGGCTGACCGGCGCTTTGGCTTCGTGCGCCAGGCCCGGCCGACGAGCGTATCAGGGGGCGTTGCGGCGCAATCATCATGAAACACTGGACCCGGCTGCTCCCGATTGCGCTGTTCTTCGGCCTCATGGCCTTCCTGATTGTGGGCTTGCAGCGCGATCCGAAAATCCTGCCATCCGAGCTGATCAACCGTCAGGTGCCGGACTTTGCCTTGCCCGACCTTGTGGCGTCTCGCGGGCAGGTAAGTGATGAAGACCTGCGCGGGCAGGTGCACCTTCTGAACGTGTTCGGTTCATGGTGCGCGGCATGTGAGGTTGAACATCCCTACCTGATGCAGATTTCAGCCCGCAGCGATATCACGCTCATTGGCGTCAACTGGCGCGATACGCGCGAAGCGGCCAAAGGCTGGCTCGATGAACTGGGCGACCCGTATGAGCGGATCATTTTCGACCCCGACAGCCAGCTGGCGATTGATCTGGGTGTCACAGGCGCGCCGGAAACCTTTGTCGTCGATGCCAATGGCCGGGTGCGTTACAAGTTTGTCGGCGTGATCACCGACCGGGTGATGCGAGACACGATTGATCCCGTCCTGGCCATCATTGCTGCGGAGGGCGAGTAGATGCGTTGTTTGGCAGCTTTCCTGGCCAGCCTTATGGTCGCCTTCACCGCTTTTGCTGCGCCTGCACCTGACGAGGCCGTCATTCGGGCGCGAACCGAAGCCATTTCCAAGAGCCTGCGCTGCGTCGTGTGCCAGAGTGAATCGATCCATGATTCCAACGCGCCGCTCGCCGCCGATATGCGGCGACAGGTCGAGACCATGGTCCGCGAAGGCGAAAGCGACGAGGCTATTCGGGCCTTCTTCCAGGCGCGTTATGGCGACTATGTGCTGATGCGCCCGCCGGTACAGGGCAACACATGGCTCTTATGGTTCGGCCCGCTGGCCCTGGTCGTGATCGGCCTGGCCTGGCTCTGGTGGCGGGCGCGGCGCGGTGCGGTTTCGACCGGGCCTGAGCCGGCGGCCAATACGATGAGCGATGAAGACCGCGCCCGCGTCCAGGCCGCCTTGTCTGGCAGCGATGACAATGAGGCGTACGAATGATCTGGGTCCTGCTTGGCGCACTCTTGTTCGCCCTGTTCATCTATCTGCTTGCCCCACTCTTGAAGGTGGATGCGGACGCTCAACTTGGCCGCGAGGCCGAGCTCGGTGAAGCGCGGACCCAACTGGCCCAGGTCGAGGCGGACGCCGCTTCTGGCCGGATCGGTGAGGCCGAGGCCGACCAGTCGCGAACGGCCCTGGAGCAACGGGTTCTGGCGCTTCTGGACGACAAGCGCCAGGCTGGTGACGCACACAAGCGGGCCCGGCTGGGCCAGGTGCTTGTTCCGGCTGTTCTCGGGTTTGGCGCGCTGGTGCTTTATCCATTGATTGGTGACCCGGCCTTCAAGGCGGCGCCGGATGCGCCCGCACCGCCGCCACAGGTCCAGTCTGTGACCCTGGAAGATGTTGCGGAACTGGTGCCGGTGCTCGAACGCCGCCTCGCCGAAGAGACCGACCCGCCTATCGAGATGGTCGTGCTCTATGCCCGCAGCCTGATCTTGCTGGAACGCTATGATGAGGCCAGTGCAACCTATGAACGCGCCCTGGCCATGAGCGGTAATCATCCCCAGCTGGTGGCTGAGTTTGATCGCGCCAAGGCGATCATTGCAGCGGGTGGTTTGCCGTCTGCGGCGAACAAGTTGCCCGCCCTGGATGAACAGACGATGCAGAATGCCGAGGCGATGAGCGAAGATGACCGCGCCGCGATGATTGAGGGCATGGTGACACGCCTGGCGGACCGCCTTGCCGAGCAGCCTGATGACGCGCAGGGCTGGTCACAGCTGATCCGCGCGCGGGTCGTGCTCGGCCAGGGCGATCAGGCCCAGACCGATCTGGACCGCGCCTTCGAGGTTTTTGAGGCCGACCCGGAAACCCGCTCGCGCCTGGCTGCGCAGGCGGTCGAGCTGGGGCTGAACATCCCAGAATAGGGGGCTAGAAGTCGTAGGCGCGCCCGCCGCGCTCCCAATCGCCATAACGTGTCGGCTCGATCTTTGTTGGCCCGCCCTGTTCCTTGGCGCGTTCGGCCTCCAGCCGGGCTTCATGGGCGTCGCGTTCGGCGCGCCGGGCCTCAGCTTCGGCCAAAGCGCGCTGGGCGGCGGGAGGCAGGTCTTTCTTTGTGACCATTTTGTCATCTGTCATGAACAAGACTCCCGCTTTTATTAACCAATAAATATATTGTGGCTGTCACATCTAGCGATTGCACAGAACCGATCAAGGAGCCACGGGCATGGGCACAATGAAGACTTTTATGCTGCTGGCAGCGATGACAGGCCTGTTCATGGCGATTGGTTATGTCGTTGGCGGCACATTGGGTCTGATGATCGCGTTCGGCCTGGCGGCTGT
>CBDUKI010000044.1:0-12540 GCA_965367765.1 uncultured Henriciella sp. | reverse complement strand
ACGCAAGGAACGTCTGGAACAGGAAGCTGGCCAGCTTCGCCAAGCGCTGACCGACCTGCCCGATACAGGCACGCTAATCCGTCAACTCGAACTCGCCCGCCAGACCGAGCAGAACGCCGAATCGCGACTGCAACAATCGCAGCAAGAGTACGAAGAGGCTGAGAACACACTCGCACGGGCTCAAGACGCTGAACAGGCAGCCCGCCAGCCGGCTGAGGATGCCCAGGACACATTGCGGACGCTGGAAACTGAAATTGCCGGGCTGAATCGCTTATTGCGAAAGGCCGATGGGCCCGCTGCCACCCCTGTTCTGGAACAGATGCGCACTAGGGACGGCTATGAGACAGCGGTCGCCGCCGCGCTAGGTGACGACCTGCAGGCACCGACAGACCACGCAGCCGCCATTTACTGGGCCGGGAGCGAAATCAAGACGCAGCCCCTGCCCGGCTATGCGCGGCCACTGACCGAATTTGTTGACGCCCCTGGGGAACTGGCCGCACGCCTGTCTCAATGCGGTATTGTGTCTGCTGATGAAGGCCCGATCCTGTCACAACAATTGCGCCCTGGCCAGCGGCTCGTCAGCCTGCAGGGCCATCTCTGGCGCTGGGATGGGTTCACACGCACCCCGTCTGCGCCGCCTGCCGCCGCCATTCGCCTAGAGCAACAAGCCCGGCTGGAAGCCGCACAGGCCCAGATTGGCCCGCTTCGCCAGTCCTTGTCACAAGCCCAGACCCGACTGGCCGAGGCCAAAGGTCAACGGATCGGTGTCGAAGAAGATCTCAAATCCCTGCGCCAGTCTGTGAAGCTGCAGGCAAGTGAACTAGATCAGGCACGCCGTGAATTGGCTGCCCTTTCGCAAACCCATGACCAGGCGGCACTGAAAGCCCGAGGGATTGAGGACAATCTCCAGCGTGTCGAAGCTGATCTGTCGATTGCCACTGAAGCCTTTGAGACTGTCGCCCGGCCCGAGAACCAAAATAGCCTGGCCGAGCTGGAGCAGGCCCAGGCCAGAGCCAGGGAAGACCTCGCTGCCGCCCGTGATCATGAAACCGAAGCACGCGGCCGCCTGACTGACCTGACCCGCAACCGTCAACAGGCCATGGCCCGCCGTGAGGCGCTCGAAAAAGATGTCGAACGCTGGACCGGACGCCTCGCCTCAGGCACGGCACGTGTCGAAAATCTGCTCAACCGCCGAGCCGAAATCACTCAGGAGGCTGGCGTTGCCCGCGCGCGCCCTGAACAGCTGAAAGATCAGCTCGATGCTATGGCCATTCGGGTCGGCGAGCTGGAAGAAGAACGCCAGGCCGCAGCCGATGCTCTGGCAATCCGCGAGACTGAGATCCGGCAGGTTGAGGAAGCCGCTCGTAGCGCTGCCAACCTGGCCATGTCTGCGCGCGAAACACTCGCCATCACAAATGCACGGCTTGAAAACGCCGAGACCCGGCTGCGCGAAGCTTCCGAAACAGCTCAAGTTCACTTCCAGCGCGCACCGGAAGGACTGCTGCCATTGGCCAAAGCCAACCTCGATGAGGACACCCTCGCCGAGCTCGACCCCTCAGATGCCGACCGCCAGCTTGATTTCCTGAAGCGGGATCGCGAACAATTGGGCGGCGTCAACATGGAGGCCGAATCAGAAGCCGAGGAGCTTGCCGCCCGGCTCGGTACGCAGGCCGAGGAGAAGGCAGACCTGACCGCTGCCATCGCCAAGCTGCGCGAAGGCGTGAATGCCCTGAACGAAGAAGGTCGCAATCGCTTGATGCAGGCATTCGACAAGGTCAATGAACACTTCAAGGCCCTGTTCACGACCCTGTTTCGTGGCGGCGAAGCCGAGCTGCGGCTCGTTGACGCAGACGATCCTCTCATGGCTGGCCTGGAGATTTTCGCCCAGCCTCCTGGAAAACGTCTTGGCACGCTCTCGTTGATGTCAGGCGGCGAACAGGCGCTGACAGCAACGGCGCTGATTTTCGCGGTCTTCTTGTCACGCCCCTCCCCGATCTGTGTGCTCGACGAGGTCGATGCCCCGCTTGATGACGCCAATGTGGATCGCTACTGCAAGCTGCTGGACGAAATGCGCAACCGCACCAATACCCGCTTCATTGTCATCACGCACAACCCGGTCACGATGAGCCGCATGGACAGGCTTTTCGGAGTAACCATGCGGGAAAAGGGCGTATCCAAACTAGTCTCTGTTGACCTGGATGCGGCGGAAGAACTCGTCGCGGCTGAGTAGAGATTGCCGAGGACACATCATGTCTGATCGAGATCATCAGTCCCTGAAGGACCGGATTGAGCGCGCCAAGGCCGCACATGAAAAGCCCGACAAACGCAAGAGACAGGCAGAAAGTGCCAGTGGCGTTTCAGCTGGTGCCTTGGCGCTACGCTATGGCGCAGAGTTCGGTGCAGCCGTTTTTGTCGGCATCATGATGGGGCTTGGGATCGATAGTTTCTTCCATACCAAACCCTGGGGGCTGCTCATCATGATGGGCTTTGGTCTTGCAGCGGGCGTTCTCGGTGTTATACGCGCCTATCGTGAGTTGACGGCTGACAGCAATCCGGCCATGAGCAGCCCCGAAACGGGCAGTGAAAACGAAGAATTGAAGAACTGATGAACCTATCATTCCATCACGCCGCAGACCCAATGCACCAGTTCGTAATCCAAAAATGGTTCGAACTGCCGTCTGTATTCGGCTACGACATCTCTTTCACCAACGCATCCGGCTACATGCTGCTTGCTGTGGTGCTGATTATCGCATTCTTTGGCTACGCTGCCGCGCGCGGAAAGATTATTCCAAACCGCCTGCAATCTGTTGGCGAGGTCGGTTACGGCTTTGTCGCCGACATGATCCGCGGAACGGCAGGTGAAGAAGGCCTGCGCTTCTTCCCGTTCGTCTTCACCCTGTTCTTCTTCATCTTTACGGCCAACATGGTCGGCATGGTGCCTTATGCCTTTACGACAACCAGCCATGTCGCCGTCACCGGCGCCCTCGCCCTGCTCGTGATCAGCATCGTCATCATTTACGGCTTCTACAAGAACGGTCTGAAATTCTTCAAGCTGTTCGCTCCTTCCGGCGCCCCTTGGCCAATCTACTTCCTGCTTGTGCCGATTGAGATTATTTCATTCGTCGCTCGTCCGCTGACCCTGGCCCTGCGTTTGTTTGCCAACATGCTGGCTGGTCACATCATGCTGAAGCTGTTCGCAGGCTTCGTGGCGACCGGCATCACGGCAGGCGGGATCGGCCTCGTTCTGGTGGCCCCGCTTTCACTGGGCATGAACATAGCCCTGAACGCATTGGAATTCCTCGTTGCGGGCCTGCAAGCCTATGTGTTTGCGATTTTGACCTGCGTTTATCTCAACGATGCGCTACACCCATCGCACTAGGAGCTTTCGCTGCGGCCAATTAACCGCGTAATTCATCTTGACGTGCCCTGATTAAAACGCTGTACGGGGCGCAAATTGAACTAACTGACTTCCCAAAGGAGATTCCCATGGAAGGTGATATCACTCTCGGCCTCAAATATGTTGGCGCTGGCCTGGCTACTCTCGGCATGATCGGTGCTGCGATTGGTGTGGGTAACATTTTCGGCTCGTTCCTCGATGCCGCCATGCGTAACCCATCTGCTGCGCCACAGCAGACCGGTAACCTCTTCATTGGTATGGCGCTGTCAGAAGCCCTCGGCATTCTGTCCTTCCTCGTCGCCATTCTGATCCTGTTTGTGGTCTAAGACCGCCAAACTGAAGTGATCACCAAGGACCCGAAGCGATGATTCTATTTGTCACTGCTGCCGAAGCCGCTCATGATAGTGGGGCTGCGCCGTTTCCACCGTTCGATACGTCGCACTTCCCGTCGCAGATTTTCTGGTTGGCGGTCTTCTTCGGGTTCCTCTACATCGTTCTTTCCCGGATCATCCTGCCCCGCCTTGGTGGTGTGCTGGAACACCGGGAAAGTACGATCGCAAATGATCTCGATGAAGCAGCCCGGATGAACGATCAGGCCGTCGAGGCGCAAAAAACTGTCGAAGTCTCGATCGCCCAGGCGCAAGCCAAGGCTCGCGAAACAGCCCATAAGGCTCAGGTGAAGATCGACGACCAGATCGCCAGCGAGAATGCCAAGATCGATGCCGAACTCGATGCCAAGTTGAGCGCCGCTGAGGCGCGGATCACTGAGCTGCGAGAAGACGCCATGAAGAATGTTGAAGGCATCGCTACCGAGGCTGCTGAAAACATTCTCTCACGATTTGGCACCTCAACCGGCAAAGCAGACTTGAGCAAAGCCGTTAAATCTGCACTGAGTGGAAATTAGGCCATGAAATATTCAGTCCTGACACTTCCCGCCCTGATGGTCCTATCGGCCACCGCTGCTGAAGAGAGTGGTCACGCTGCGCCGTGGTTCCTTGAAACCACGTTCATTGCTACGGCCGCTCTGGTCATCTTCCTGTTTATTGCCGCTCGCATGGGGGCCTTCAAGGCCGTCACCTCTGCGCTCGACAATCGTGCGGCCAATATCCAGAAGCAGATCGACGAAGCCAAGGCGCTGCGTGAGGAAGCATCTCGCCTGATGGCTGATGCCGAACGCAAGGCGAAGGATGCTGATGTCGCTGCACAACAAATCGTCGCGCGTGCTAAGACAGATGCCGAACGCATGATGAAACAGGCCAAGGCGGAGCTGGAAGTCAAGGTAGCTCGCCGCGAAGCACAGGCAGAACAACGTATTGCCCGTGCGGAAATCGACGCTACGAATGATGTTCGTCGTGCCGCTGCTGATGCCGCTACACAAGCTGCTCGTGATGTCCTCAAAGGCTCCGACAAGGCTGGCGACCAGTTCGACAAGGCCATGGGCGAAATCGAAAGCCTGCTCAACTAGATCTCGGTTCCACACTGAAACCAAACGAAGAAACCCGCTCGAGAGTGAGCGGGTTTTTTATTTGTCGAAGGCTTGCTTCTCCCGACCAAATACAAGTTTCATGAGCCAGTTCGGGGCGAGGCGCTCGACATGTGGAAAGCGGCGCATGACCCCTTCCATCCAGCGCCTTCCCCAGATTGAGTTGCGTCCGAGCAAGACCGTGCCGACGATGGCGATAGGCAGGCCAATAGGCAAGAACGGCGTCAGCAAACCAATAGGAATGGCAAGGATGATCAAGACAAGCCCGAAAACCGCAAAAGCCTGACGCATGACGGACCGGGCGCCTGAGGCGACCCATCCTCCTGGCTCTGGCAGGCGTCGATTCTTCTGGTACGGCTTCGTCATTCTGTCGGCTAATCTACTTCAATATTGCTGGCGCCTATGTGACAGCAATACCCTATAGGGGATAGTGGCTAAAATCCGGCTGGCGATAAAAATTACCGTTACCGGAAAGGGACTATTCTGCCGCGACAGTGTCACCTTCGGGAAGTGTCCACTTTAGCACAGGTTTTCGGGCTGCCTGTGTCTCATCAAGTCGTCGCATTGGTGCGAGCACAGGCGTCGCCTTCAATGAAGTGTCGCCCTGGCTGGCGCGCCGCGCAATGCTTTCAAGCGACGCGCAGAAGCGATCTAGCTCCTGCTTGCTTTCCGTTTCTGTCGGCTCAATCAGCATCGCGCCATGAACCACGAGTGGAAAGTACATGGTCATCGGGTGGTAGCCCTCGTCTATCAGTGCCTTGGCGATATCGATCGTTTCGATGCCTTCCGCCGTGAAGGCATCAGAGAACAAGGCTTCATGCATGCAGAACCCATCAAAGGCGGGTGTCATTGCATTCTTGAGGCGCGCCTGAATGTAATTGGCGTTCAGGACCGCATCTTCGGCGACCTGTTTCAGGCCATCAGCACCATGGCTGAGCATGTAGGTCAGGGCCCGCACGAACATACCCATCTGGCCATGGAATGCGACCATCCGACCGAAAGACTCAGATGCATCCGCCTCCATTGTTTCAACGAGACGATAGCCGTCATCATCCTTGACGACGAACGGGACGGGCGCAAACGGGGCCAGGGCATCAGACAGGACCGTCGGGCCTGAACCTGGTCCGCCCCCGCCATGCGGCGTCGAGAATGTCTTGTGCAGGTTTATATGCATGGCGTCGACGCCAAGATCACCCGGGCGTACCCGTCCGACGATTGCGTTGAAGTTCGCGCCATCACAATAGAAATATCCACCAGCCGCGTGGATCAGGTCGGCAATCTCCTTGATGTCACTCTCGAACAGGCCGCACGTGTTCGGATTGGTCAGCATGATGCCCGCGATGTCATCAGTTTCGACGAGTTTTGACTTCAGGTCATCCATGTCCACACGCCCGCGTGAATTGGCCTTGATCTCATCAACAATGAAGCCGCACTGTACCGCTGTCGCCGGATTGGTACCATGCGCCGAGGCAGGCACCAGCACCCGTTTTCGCGTATCTGCCTCACCCCGCGCGATCAGCGCCTGACGAATAGCCAACATGCCGCATAGCTCGCCATGTGCACCAGCCTTCGGGCTCATCGCAACAGCCGGCATCCCGGTCAGCGTTTTCAGCCACGTCGCCAACTCGTCGATCAACTCCAGCGCCCCCTGCACCGTTCTTTGCGGCTGTAACGGGTGAATATCGCTGAAGCCTTCCAGGCGCGCTGTTTTTTCGTTCAGGCGTGGATTGTGCTTCATCGTGCAAGAGCCGAGCGGAAACAGGCCAAGATCAATGGCGTAATTCTTCTGGCTTAACCGCATATAGTGGCGCACCGCCTCTGGTTCGGAGAGGCCGGGAAGTCCCGTTTCGATCTTGCGACGCACACCGCCTAACCGGTCGGCGCGACCTTGCGCAGTCGGCAGGTCGACCCCTGTTTTCTCCGAGGAACCAATCTCGAAAAGCAGATCTTCGTGCTGCAAGAGTCCGCGTGAGCCGGAAATCGTGTTCATACACGCCTCTGTGCTCGTCTCAGGTGACGTCGGGCGTCCAATAGTGTTCATCGTCATTCCAGGCTCGCCTCGCTGTTTCGAGTGAAAGTACAATCAGGATAAATGGTCTGCAGGAAAGGCCAGATGACGTTCTCATACTGGCCGTTGGCTGTCAGGGATGTGTGTGTTCCCCCAGGTATGATGACCCGCTCCACCGCCACGCCCGCCACTCTTGCAAGCTCCGCTGAATGGTGCGGAGGGATCGCCGTATCGGCATCGCCGTGCACCATTAAAATCGGCTCTGTCACGGACGGAATAAAAAGGTCTGTACGGAAGGCATGATACGCGAACTTGGTGGCTGGCACCTTTGGATAGCGCTCGCGATACAGGTCAAGAATGGAAAAGGCCGGTGCTTCCAGGATCAGTGCCGCCAGCTCTACATCGCTCGCAAGCTTTGTCGCTGGCGCCGTGCCAAGCGAGAACCCATGAACGACAATCTGCTCATTCGCGAGCCCCTTCGTCTTAAGGAAGCGATAACCGGCCTCCGCGTCGGCGAAGAGCCCTGCTTCGGACGGTGTCCCGGTCGATCCTGCATAGCCCCGCCAGGACAGGGCCAGCAGGCCGACACCTGCATCATGGACCTTGCCATACTTTTCAACGCCGCGCCCAATATGGCCGGATCGCCCATGCAGCATGAGCAAGGTCGGACAGCCTTCCAAAGCTGGCACATACCAGGCAAATAAGTGCTCTCCATCCGATGTTTCGACGACGACTTCTTCGGCAGACAGGCCATCGGGCAACGGCACTTTCTCGTCACTCGGCTTGAAATAGTCATGATCAGCGCGAGCACAGGCCGACAAGGCCAGCCCAGCTATCAGGCTGATCACCAGCAGCCTGTAATTGCGCCAGATCGGCTTCACAGGCACTGCCTCAATGCATCAGCATAGGCGGTAATGTCCTCAGCTGTTGTGCACTCCGTCGCCGCAGCGATGATGACGTCAGCCATTGCCCCGTCTGGCAACAGCCGGCTCGCGCGAACACCGCCAAGCACACCGCGTTCTTCCAGCATGGCCAGCACTGCCTCAGCATTTACAGGCGTGCGGAACGCAAACTCGTTGAAAAAGCGTGGTGTCAGCACTTCGACGCCAGGCACGGTCTCTAACGCATCGGCCAGATCACAGGCAGCCTCATGGTTCAATACAGCAAGGTCATGCAACCCCTTGCCACCAAGCAGCGTCATGTGAGCGGTAAAGGCCAGCGCGCAGAGACCTGCATTCGTACAGATATTTGATGTCGCTTTATCACGACGGATATGCTGCTCGCGGGTTGAAAGCGTCAGCACGAAACCGCGCTTGCCCTCGGCATCAACCGTTTCGCCGCATAGGCGGCCAGGCATTTGGCGCACCAATTTCTTAGTACAGGCAAACAGGCCCACATAAGGGCCACCGAAGTTCAGTGAATTACCAATTGATTGGCCCTCGCCCACGGCGATATCTGCCCCCATTTCACCCGGAGGCGTAACCAGACCCAGAGATACGGCCTCAGTGAACACGCTGACAAACAGGGCTTTCATATCATGGGCCGCATCGGCGATCGCTGACATGTCGGAAATGGTTCCGAACACATTCGGGGACTGGCCGATCACGCAGGCTGTCTCATCATCGATTTCGGGGATCAGTGCTGCTTCGCCATCTACAGCCGACGCCAACTGGACCACTTCAATTCCCTGTGCCTCGCATAAGAGACGGGTCGCCTCACCATAGTGCGGGTGAACACCGCCGGAGAGGATCACCTTCTTGCGCCTGGTCGCACGGCAGGCCATGACGGCCGCCTCTGCACAAGCGGTTGAACCATCATACATCGACGCATTGGCTACTTCCATCGCGGTCATGGCTGCCACCTGGCTCTGAAACTCGAACAGGGTCTGCAATGTGCCCTGAGCAATTTCCGGCTGATATGGTGTGTAAGTGGTCAGGAACTCAGACCGCTGGATGATCATGTCCACGCTCGCCGGGACATGGTGTTTGTACGCCCCGCAACCAACAAAAAATGGCCCTGCGCTGACGGCCGTATTCTTCGCCGCAAGCCGCTTAAGGTGGCGCTCCACAGCCAATTCACCCTGATGCAATGGCAGACCGTGAATATAGCCGTCAAGCCGCGCGCTTTCAGGCACATCCTTGTAGAAATCCTCCACGGATGCGGCACCAATCGTGTCCAGCATGTCCTGGCGATCCTGGTCTGTCAGGGGAAGATACCGCATCTCTTGCTCCTATAGTCCGGCGCAGAACGTCTTGTAGGCGTCCGCATCCATCAGGCCATCCAGATCGCCTTTGTTCGACAGCGTCAGCTTGCAGAACCAGCCCGCGCCTTCGGGGTCTTCATTTACCGTTTCCGGTGCATCATCCAGCGCCTCGTTACTCTCGCTCACTGTCCCCGAAACCGGGGCATAAACGTCTGAGGCAGCTTTGACGCTCTCTACAACAGCCATGTCGTCACCCTTGGCAAAGTCTGCGCCGACATCGGGCACTTCCACAAAAACGACATCGCCCAGCTGCTCTGCCGCATATTTGGTAATGCCAACAGTTCCGACATCCCCCTCAACGGCAATCCACTCGTGGTCTTCAGAATAATAGGTCGTCATGATCTTTCCCCTAGCGCTTATAATTGGGTTGAACGAATGGCAGCTCGCATATTTCGGCGGCGCGTGCCTTGCCGCGGACCATCAGGTCAATCTTGGTACCAGGCGCAGCATATTCTGTCCGCACATAACCCATGGCGATGGGACCATCGACGCTCGGTCCGAAGCCGCCCGACGTCACGACACCCACTGTTTCGCCATTGATTTCAATCTCGGTGCCTTCACGCGCCGGTGCACGCTCCAACGGTTGGATGCCAACACGTTTCTCTGTGGGACCATTCTCGATCTGAGCCAGGATCGCTTCCGCACCCGGAAAATTGCCGCGCGAGCGACGCGATTTCTGGATAACCCATTTCAGATCGGCTTCAATCGGTGTTCGCGTCTCATCCATATCGTGCCCATAGAGACAAAGCCCGGCCTCGAGGCGCAGGCTATCGCGTGCACCAAGTCCGATCGGCTTCACCCGCGGATCCGCCAACAGCTCGTCGATCAGGGACAGTCCGGTTTCATTGTTCGGCAGCAAGAGCTCGAACCCGTCTTCGCCCGTGTAACCAGAGCGCGACACCATGTATTTCTCGCCATCTTTCTGAATATAGGCACATCTCATGAAACTGAGTTCGGTAGCCTCAGGAAAGTGTTCAACAAGAACGGCTTCCGCCTTCGGCCCTTGCAGAGCAACCAGAATGCGGTCGTCAGCACGCTGTAATACCGCCTGCCCAGCCAGAGTCGTTTCGATCAATGCCCAGTCTTGCATCTTTACCGCCCCGTTCACGACAATATAGAGCATACCCTCCAGTGCAGGGTCCGGCATCCGTGTCACAATCAAATCATCAAGAATGCCCCCGTTCTCATTCAGGAGAACAGTTAGCCGCCCTTGTCCCGGCTTGAGCGCGGCAATGTCGCTCGGGACCAGTTGCTCCAGCAATTCAGAAATTTTCTCGTGTGCGCCAGCTTCTCCCAGCCCATCTGGCAGGAATAGAAAGCACGGCCCCATATGGCTGACATCGAACAGTCCCGCACTCGCGCGTGTCCATAAATGCTCTGGTTTGACGCCCTCGAACTGAACCGGCATCTCATATCCTGCGAACGGCACCATTTTCCCACCCTGCTCAACATGCCTGTCAAACAGGGGAGTGCGTTTCAGTTCGCCTATAGTGTCTTCGTTATTTGCCATGTTCGGCGCCTTCGAGTCGACGGCCTCTCCCCCGTGAAGGAGAATACAGGCCGCCCCCGCTGTCTTGGCGCCTGAGAGATTCCGCCGGCGATCCGCCAGCTTGCTCCTTCGGCGAGACTGCCACCATTCGGTGCGTCTCTTTCCAGCGTGTTGTCCCCGTTCCGGTCCTTTGGCCTGAGCGTTTCCGGGGCGGTTGCGCCTTCGGCGGTGGGACAAGCCCACTCTCTCCCGGAACGGAGTAAAACTATACTTCCGGTTAATCTGGATTCGAATCAATCACAAGCCGCATCGGCGATTTTCGTGCACTCCCCATCGCCTTGCCCAAGCACTGTGCGCATAGCGGTCTGAGCGGATTACACTTGCACCACGCGGCCCCAGGCGATTGCCTTCACCCGCGCTATTTCCTCTTGTTCGGGCCCATGAAGCCAAACATGTGGCCCGCAACCTTGCGCATCTGGATCTCTTCGGAACCTTCAGTGATGCGATAACGGCGGTGGTGGCGATAGATGTGTTCGAATGGCTTGTGGCGCGAATAGCCAATACCGCCATGGACCTGCATGGCCCGGTCAGCCGCATTGCAGCATAGACGGTTGGCGCGATAGTTACACATCGAGACCTTGTCGGACAATTTCAGCGCAACCTCGGGCTTGGTCATCTGGTCCATTTCCCAGGCCGTCTTGAAAATCAGCAAACGCAGCATCTCGGCCTCTGTTGCCAATTCGACCAATGGGAACTGGATGGCCTGATTGACCGCCAACGGCTTGCCAAACGGTTTGCGTTCCTGAGCATAGTTCACACTTTCAGCGATGCAGTACATCGCCGCACCACAGGAACTGGCGGCCTGGCGGATGCGGTTCTCGTGAACAAAATGCTGGGCGAGCGCCAACCCGCCTTCTGGTGGTCCGAACACCGCTTCTTCTGGCACCCAGACATTCGTATATGATACACGCGGATGGTCCGTCGGCATGTTGAAGGTCCAGAGGTATTCCTCGATCTTCAGGCCTTCGGCATCAATCGGCACAATCAAGCAGGAAATACCCTTTGCTGATCCATCTTCACCAGATGTCCGGCAAAAGGTCATGATGTGCGTGGCGACATGTGTGCCTGTCGTCCACATCTTTTCGCCATTGATCAACCAGCCGGGTTTGCCGTCGCGGGTTTCTCGCACGGCGCGGGTCTCCATATGTGTGGCATCCGATCCGTGATCGGGCTCCGTCAGGCCGAAACAGGCGAGATACTTGCCGTTGAGGGCATCTTCCATCAGGTGTTTCTGATCATCTCTGGCAAAATCCCGTAGCATCAGGATCTGCGGAAAATTCCCGACAATTGAATGCTCGTTCTGCAAATCATTGTGTAGCCCCAACCCTTTGCGGGCAAAGTGCTCTCGGATGATCGCCATGCCGAGATTTGTCCCATCCTTACCACCGAATTCCGAGGGTAGCGCATAACGCAAGTGACCAGCCTTGTCGGCCCGGCGCTTGGCTTCGCGCAGCAGGTCTTCCCACTCCTCGCGTGGCATACCACCATTTTCAAAATCGGTGCGCGCCCATTCGCGACGATGGTCGAAAAAGCGGATATTGTCATCCTGTTCTTCGAGTGGCTTGATTTCGGCCTCGATAAAGGCGTCCAGCTCAACCAGGTAGTCCTGGATATCCTGAGGAATGTTGAAGTCCATGGCGTGCTCCCAAACGTATGTTATCCCGAACGATACGACAGGTTTGGGCGGCTGCAAGCATCGCCCCACGTCAAGATAACGCTGCGACAATCAATCTGTAAAAATCGCAGGAATGAATGATTGACATTTCATTCAATAATTATAGTATACAGACTCGTCAGGCAAAAATGCCGACCCAAGAACATGATCATGCACTGACAGGTT
>CBDUKI010000043.1:0-12541 GCA_965367765.1 uncultured Henriciella sp. | reverse complement strand
GAACCCCTTGGCCAGTTCCGGCGGGATCAGGCCGCGCAAGGACACGTCATTGCACAGCATGACCAGCTTGATGTGATCTGCGGCTTCGGCCTCACTGACACCGGCAGGCACATCGTCCGTGATCACCGCCACCTCGCCTTCCATATCGCAGCCCCAGGCCGGATCACCGAGCGGGATGGCATCGCGCGGACCAAGAAAGGCGTCCGAGCCGCCCTGGTACATCAGCGGATCATCATAAAAACTCTCTGGCACCTCGGCGCCTCGCGCCTTGCGAACCAATTCGACATGATTGATATAGGCCGACCCATCGGCCCACTGATAGGCACGTGGCAGCGGGCTTTCGCAGTCATGCTCATGGAAACGCACAGTTGGCACCGACCCCAGCTCGACCTGTTCAGCCAGAGACGCCAGTTGCGGGGCGATGCGGCTCCAGTCATCAAGCGCCGCCTGCAGCGTGGGCGCGATGTGCGTGGCATCACTGCACTTTGTCAGATCGCGTGAGACAACGACCAGGCGGCCATCACGTGTCCCGTTTTTTAGCGTCGCCAGTTTCATGCCTGTACCCTCCTGAATGTGTCGTCTGTATCGGACCATTTAGTTGCAAAAGCAACTATAATTGCATCTAGCTATAGCGCACGTCTGCCTTCTTCGCTTCACCGGCTTGCGCGGCCACCGCCTCTACACTTTCTCTCAGGTCGGCAAGGTAGTCATCGACAACATCAGCATGCTTGGGTGACAACATCAGGTGCAGGCTTGGCGGCTCCTTGGTGACCGAGGTGAACCAGCCACGCCGGAAGATCTCGCCATATATGGCAAAGGCGTGGTGATCCGGATGGCGGAAGGCCATCAGGCCAAGCATCGGATTGCCGAGCACCTCAAAGCCAAGCGCCTTGACGCCTGCCTCGATCCGCTGGCGCGTCTCACACACCTGGCCCTGCAGGCGGCGATAGCCCTCGACGCCGAGATAGTTCATCACCGCCCAGGCAGCAGAGATCGCCCCACCCGGGCGCGTGCCGGCCAGGGTCGGCGTCTTCATCGGCGCGCCGGACCAGCCAGCCAGGTCAAACGGCATATACTCATAGAGCGTTTCGGAGCGGAACAGGACGGTCGAAGCCCCCTTGGCCGCATAGCCATACTTGTGCAGGTCAGCGCTCATCGAATGCACCGCCGGTACTTCAAAATCAAAGGCCGGGACAGGCACCCCATTCATCCGCGCAAACGGCGCAAAATAGCCGCCAACGCAGGCATCGACATGCAGCCACACACCCTGTTTTTCGGCCACCTCGCCCAAGGCTTCGATCGGGTCGATGATGCCATGAGGAAAGTTCGGGGCCGAGCCGACCATCATGACCGTGTTCTCGTCGCAGGCCGCGCCCATCGCGACCGGATCAGCTTCGTAGCTGCCATCGGTTTTCAACGGGATGCGCCGCACTTCAAGATCCATCAAGTGGCTGGCCTTGTCGAAGGCCAGGTGAGCCGATTGCGCCAGAACGATATTACCGCCCTGCCCGGCGCGGCCATTGGCGCGGGCATAGTCGCGCGCGGTCTTGATCGCCATGGTGATGGAATCGGTTCCCCCGGACGTCATGGCCCCGGTGGCCCCGTCTGGCCCATGCAAGAGGCCAAGGCCCATGGAGATGACATCCTTCTCCATCTGCGCCAGCGACGGAAAGGCGAGCGGGCCAAGCCCATTTTCCGACATGTAGGCGGCATAGGCCTCTTTCTGGACCCGTGCGACGTCTTCTCCGGCATTGAAGACATAGACCGCCGTCTTGCCATCACGCCATTTGGCATCCCCGCCGCCGCGCGCCATCATGTCTTTTTTGATCTCGTCCCAGGCTCGCCCTTTGTCCGGCATCTGCATCGCCACTCTCCCATTGTTTTGGCCAGCATGGGGGATAATTCCGCACTTGGCGAGGGGGCTACCTGAAGG
This sequence comes from uncultured Henriciella sp., assembly GCA_965367765.1. Taxonomy (GTDB): domain Bacteria; phylum Pseudomonadota; class Alphaproteobacteria; order Caulobacterales; family Hyphomonadaceae; genus Henriciella. Next base: position 10,608 of record CBDUKI010000043.1, on the reverse strand, counting down.
CGAGCGCGATTTCTCGGATGGAAGGCCTTGCGCGGGTAGAACAGAGCCCGACCCACCCCCTGACGGGGCCTTCAACTCAGGTATTTCCAGACCGGAGATGAATGGTGCTCGCGGCCGGGCTTGAACCGGCAAGGCCTTTGCGGGCCGGCAGATTTTAAGTCTGCTGTGTTTACCAATTTCACCACGCGAGCACTGGTCGGAACGGCAGGATTCGAACCTGCGACCCCTTGACCCCCAGTCAAGTGCGCTACCTGGCTGCGCTACGCTCCGACGTGAGCGCCTGTATAAGCGACGTCAGCTTGTGATGGCAATGGGAATATCAGCCCGATCAGGCGGCCTTGCGCAGTCGTGCGGCATCAAGGCGGCGCTTGATGTCTGTCAGGTCTGCCAGAACGGTTTCGAGCGAGCGACCTGTAGCGGCCTCCATGGCAACGGGCTTGGCCTGAAACGCCGCACGGACGCTATCCTGAAGTTCTTTAGCAGGGCTGGTCATCGGTTTAGCTTCAACAGATTCGGCTGGCGCGACAATCAAGGCCTCGCCCATCGAGACGCTCTCGATGCCCTGCTCTTCCAGCAGCTTGCCAGCGCCCTTCAGCGTCATGCCCTTGTCGTGCACCAGGAGCTGGATCGCGCGCAGGGCCTGCAGGTCTTCCGGGCGGAACATGCGTCGGCCATCGCGACGCTTGAGCGGTTTGACGAATTTGCCGAACTTGCTCTCCCAGTAACGCAGGACATGCGGTTGCAAGCCCAGTTCTTCCGCCGCTTCGCCGATTGAACGATAGGCATCAACCGACTTCTCGACTTTGCGCGCAGCGGATTTTGACATGGGGCTCTCTCTTTCGGCTTAGCCTCCGACGCGGTCTTTGAGCATCGGAGAAGGTTTGAAGGTCACAACCTTGCGGGCCGAAATCGTCGCTTCAATGCCGGTCTTGGGGTTGCGCCCCTCCCGTGCAGCCTTGCGGCGAACATTGAAATTTCCAAAGCGGGACAGCTTCACCGAACCTTCTTGTTCAAGGCTGGCGCTGATCAACTCAAGCATCCGGTCTAGCAGGTTGGAAGAGTCCTGCCGCGTCAGCCCGACTTCACGCACAATGGCGTCAGTCAGCTCCACACGGGTTAAGGTCTTTGCACTCATTTGGGTCAGGCTCCTCAAGGTTAATTTTAGAGGCCAACACGTTAACGAAGTCCAAAGGAAAGCTAAAGCCTGAACAGGCTTGCGCCCCAGGAAAAGCCCCCGCCCATCGCTTCGCTCAGGATCAACTGGCCCGGTTTGATGCGACCATCGCTGACAGCTGTGTGCAAGGCAAGCGGAATCGACGCAGCAGACGTGTTTCCATGGTCAGCAACCGTCGAGACAACCTTGTCTTCGTCGAGCTTCAGTTTCTTCGCCACACCATTGAGAATGCGCTGATTGGCCTGGTGCGGCACGAACCAGTCAATATCTTCAACCGCGGTCCCGGTTTCTTCCAGTACGGCGTTGATTGCACTGGAGATATTGGTCACCGCGTGCTTGAAAACCTGATTGCCGAGCATGCGCACATGGCCAATCGTCCCGGTCGAGGAGACCCCGCCATCGACGCAAAGCAGGTCGCTCTTGGTGCCATCGGTGCGAATATGATGCGCAAGGATGCCGCGGTCACCCGCGCTGTCTGCGTCTTCGGCGGTGATGACAACAGCGCCCGCCCCGTCACCGAAGAGCACGCAGGTGCCCCGGTCGGACCAGTCGAGAATACGGGTGAAGGTTTCCGCGCCAATCACCAGGGCGGTCTTGAACAGGCCATCCTTGAGCATGGAGTCGGCGGTGGCCAGCGCGAACAGGAAACCGGAACACACTGCCTGCACATCGAACGCTGCGCCACCCATGATGCCGAGCTTGGCCTGGACGGCAGTGGCCGTGGCCGGGAAAGTCTGGTCAGGCGTCGTGGTGGCCAGGACGATCAGGTCGACCTGCTCGGCCGCAATGCCGGCATTGGCGAGGGCAACCCTGGCCGCCTCAACGGCCAGGTCGGATGTGACCTGCTTGTCATCGGCGATATGGCGCTGGCGGATCCCGGTGCGCTCGCGGATCCACTCGTCCGATGTCTCGACAATCTTCGACATGTCGTCATTGGTCATGACCCGTTCTGGCAAATAGCCACCAGTGCCGCGTATGACGCTTCTGATTCCACTCATTGTGCTGCCTCGCTTGCCTCATCATCACTGGCGCGTGCCAGTCCGGCTTCGACTTCTTCCATATAGTGGCTTCCGGCCAGGTCCGCGGCCAGTGCCAGGGCAGTTGCATACCCTTCGGCATCTGTCCCACCATGGCTTTTTACCACAACTCCATTCAGCCCCAGAAGCACCCCGCCATTGGCGTTTGACGGGTTCATCTTGGCGCGTAATTTCTTCAGGCCGGATGAGGCGATCATCGCCCCGGTCTTGGCCACCGGGCTTGAGGTCAGAGCCTCTCGCAGATATGTCGCGACCAGGCGCGCCGTCCCTTCAGCTGTCTTCAAGGCGACATTGCCGGTGAACCCGTCCGTCACGACGACATCGACAGCCCCCAGCGGAATATCATTGCCTTCAATATAGCCCTTGAAGTCCAGGCCGAGAGCGGGGTCACGCAAGCGTTCTGCGGCAAGCTTGAGCGTGTCGCGCCCCTTTTCCTCTTCCGAACCGATATTGAGAAGGCCAATGGTCGGCTTCATCTTGCCGGTAATCGCGCGGGCATAGGCCTCGCCCATGATCGCGAAGGTGACCAGCTGGTCGGAATCAGCATCCAGGTTCGCGCCGACATCAAGCACAACGGCACGCCCTTCAATCGTTGGCCACATGGCTGTCATGGCCGGGCGGTGGACCCCTTCCATCTTGCGCAGGGCAAGCATTGAGAACGCCATGAGTGCGCCTGTATTGCCTGCCGAAACGGCGGCCCCGGCCTCGCCCAGCTTGACCGCCTGCACCGCACCCCACATGCTCGTACCCTTGGCCCGGCGCAGCGCCGCTGATGGCTTCTCGCTCATCGAGATGACGTCATCATGATGCATGATCTGGCAACGATCAGCGATGCCCCGCGCCTGGATAGCGTCAGTAATCTCATCAGCGCGGCCATGCACCTGAAAAGTCACATTGGGCCGGCGCGCAGCAAACAGCTTCAAGCCGTCGAGCACGACCTTTGGCGCCGCATCTCCGCCCATGGCATCAACAGACAGGACCAGATTAGGCATATCGAATTACTCCACGCGTTCGACGTGCGCGCAACCTATTCGGCGTTGTTCACAAAGGCAACGCGCATCACGCACTGTAATATCAGCTATGATCAGGGCGGGGTTTACCAATTGCAACTGGCGTCCAGCACCTGATCTGGAGACAGCGCCTCAAGCTGGCCTGCCAGATGGGTCAGATGGCGCGCAAGATCAAGGCTGGTTGCCTCGCCGGTGACCCCATTGCGGACCAGGACGCCAGCAATGGCGGCCTCTGGTTCAGTCTCTGTCAGGGCCTGGTCCAGCGCCCGGGCGAGGCCAAAATAATCCTCGCCCCGCTTGCGCATTTTCCGGGCAATCGAGGAATCGCCGACCCCTTCTTCGCGCAGGGCATGTTCGATGCCTGAAAACACCGCCCGATAAACCCGGTCAGCCAAAGCACGGCCTTTGTCGCCTTCACTGCGCAAACGGCGCAGGACGAGCACGCTTACCACAGTCAGCATGTGGAACCGCCCATCCAGCGTGTCGGCCACCCAGCCACGCGCAAACACTTCAGGCTGACGGGCCTGGCGCAGGATGGCATGATGCCAGTCGCGCCCGGCGCGGACCTGGCCAAATCGCTTGGTAAACCAGCCCATCAACATGCCCCTTGGTCCATTCTTTGCCGAACGCCTGCCTCCGGCGCTTGCCAATCAGGCGCATTCGGCCTTATCTCAGGCGCAGTTAGCAGGAGTTTCTTCATGGCGCGACGTGTCATTCTCGCATCCCTTGTTCTGGCAGGTATGACCACGGCCTGTATCACGCCGATTTCCGATTATCACGGCTACAATCCAGATGAAATCCTGCCCAAGGACGTGACACCGGGGATCGACACACGCGCCAGCGTACTGGCCCAGCTCGGCTCACCCTCGACCGAGAGCATCTTTGACGAGAACACATGGTTCTATATCTCGACACAGCGCGAGCGCCTGGCCTTCATGGTGCCCAAGACGAAACACCGCCAGATCACAGCCCTACGCTTCAGTGAAGCGGATGTGGTCGAGGAAGTGCTGACTTATGACGAAACCGACGGTCAGGTCATCAGCTATGTGTCGCGCGAAACACCGACACGTGGCCGTGAGCTTGGCCTGCTGGAACAAATTTTTGGTTCGATCGGCAATGTCGCCTTGCCGCAGACCGACGAAGCGACGCCGAACAACCCGACCGGCAGACGCTAACCGCTCCGCTTGAATGCCAAAAAGCAAAAACCCCGACGCCAGGCGCCGGGGTTTTCTTTTGGTCATGTCCGCCCCGGCAGCTGCCAGGGCGGACAGGTGACTTAGTGAGTGCCAGCCAGGACGGCCAGCATCAAGAGCGCCACGATATTGGTAATCTTGATCATTGGGTTCACGGCTGGACCGGCTGTATCCTTGTAAGGATCGCCAACCGTGTCGCCGGTAACGGCAGCCTTGTGGGCCTCAGACCCCTTACCGCCGAAATTACCGTCTTCGATATATTTCTTGGCATTGTCCCAGGCCCCGCCACCGGAGGTCATGGAAATCGCCACGAAGATACCGGTGACAATAACGCCGAGTAGCATCGCCCCCACGGCAGCCAGCGCCGCAGACGGTCCAGCAATGCCCCAGATCGCCAGGAACAGGACAATCGGAGACAGAACAGGCAGAAGTGATGGCACGACCATTTCCTTGATCGCCGCAGCGGTCAGGATGTCCACCGCACGTCCATAATCTGGTTTGGATGTGCCTTCCATGATGCCAGGGTCAGATTTGAACTGACGCCGAACTTCCTCGACCACGGCCTGGGCTGCGCGCCCCACCGCCATCATCGACATACCGCCGAAGAGGAATGGCAACAGACCACCGAACAGCAGGCCAACCACGACATATGGATTGGCAATCGAGAAGTCGACCTTGCCGATTCCATAGAAGAACGAGCCTTCAGTGGCATGCTGCGCAAAGTATTGCAGATCCTGATTATAGGCCGCGAACAGCACCAGGGCACCCAGACCGGCAGAGCCGATCGCGTAACCCTTGGTCACCGCTTTTGTGGTGTTGCCGACCGCGTCCAGCGCATCAGTCGTGTCACGCACGCTGCTCGGCAGTTCGGCCATTTCGGCAATCCCGCCAGCATTGTCCGTTACCGGTCCGAAGGCATCGAGCGCAACGATCATCCCGGCCAGAGCCAGCATGGTCGTGGTTGCAATCGCAATGCCGTAGAGCCCCGCCAGATTGAAGGTCAGGATGATGCCGGCAATGATCGTGATCGCGGGCAGCGCTGTGGACTCCAGTGACACGGCCAGGCCCTGAATCACGTTTGTACCGTGACCGGACTCGGACGCCTTGGCGACGGATCTCACCGGACGATAATTCGTGCCGGTATAGTATTCCGTGATCACCACGATCAGCGCCGTAACAGCAAGACCTGCAACGCCGCACCAGAACAGGCTGAGGCCGGTAACCGCCTTGGCAGCACCATCCGCCCCCATCACGCCGAGCACTTCACCGCTGGTCTGGGTTATACCAGCCGAATTGGTGATGTCCCCGAGGGCACCGAAGCCACCCGGAAGGCCATAGTGAACGGCAACAGCCAGGCCAACAATCGTCAACAGGCCGGTCACGATCAGGCCCTTGTACAGCGCCCCCATGATATTGGTGGAGCCTTTACCCAGCTTCACGAACCAAGTGCCGATGATCGATGCCACGATACACACAGCGCAAATGGCCAGTGGGAAAAGCAGCATGTCCCCAAGATAGGACGCACTGGAGAAGTAGATTGCGGTCAAAACCATGGTCGCAACGATGGTCACGGCATAGGTTTCGAACAGGTCAGCCGCCATGCCAGCACAGTCACCGACATTATCGCCGACATTATCGGCAATCGTTGCGGCATTGCGCGGGTCATCCTCCGGAATACCGGCCTCGACCTTGCCCACCATGTCGCCACCCACGTCAGCACCCTTGGTAAAGATACCGCCGCCAAGACGCGCAAAGATGGAGATCAGGGACGCGCCGAAACCAAGCGCCACTAGACCGTCAATCACGATCCGGTCAGTGGCTGGGTCCATGCCCATGCCGCCAACCAGCAGTCCGTAATAGCCAACCACGCCAATCAGGGCGAGCCCGACAACCAGCAGGCCGGTGACCGCACCGGATTTGAAGGCCATGGACAGGCCACCTTGCAGGCTTTCGCTGGCGGCCTGGGTCGTGCGCACATTGGCCTGAACCGAGACTTTCATCCCAATGAAGCCGGCCGCGCCTGACAGGACCGCCCCGATGATGAAGCCAACCGGCACTTCCCAATTGCGGAACAGGATGGCCAGAATGACCACAACCCCGATACCGACATAGCCGATTGTCCGGTACTGGCGTGACAGATAGGCATTGGCGCCTTCCTGAATCGCCCCGGCGATTTCCTTCATGCGGTCATTACCCGCACTCGCTTTCATGATTGACCTACTTTGAAGCCAACCAAACAGCACCGCCGCGACACCCGCGCCCAGTGCTATGTAGTACCATAGCGTAAGGTCCATACTGGCCTTCCTCCCTTAAAATCCGAGCAGTCGGATCACCCTGACCCGCCGCCATTCTTTTTAGTGTACCCATCACTGCCAAACCTGCAGTTTTTGTTCAAGCGCTCACACGTGCTGCGCGAGTCTTTGATCTGTTTACGCGTTAATGCTCGAACCCGAGGGTTACCGGCGGGTTAACATCCTGGCCTTTGTAGGTCAGGCGCAAGCCGTGCTCAGCTGTTAACGTGCCGATTTTGGTGAAGCCTGGCAGGTCAAGCTGCGAATCAGCCGCGATTAACGCAAGATAATCATCACCACCGGTGCACTGGTCCATGATGATGTCGAGATCGCCTGAGGGCTGGGCCAGCGGGATTTCCTCAAGCTCCACGTGCACGCCGCAATCGCTCGATTCGCCGATCCGGGTCACATCGATCAGCAAGCCATCGGAGACATCCATGCTCGCGCTGGCATGTTCGGCAATTGCCCTGGCCAGTTCGACACCGCCGATCTGCGGCACACGATAACGCTCGGCGACGGCTGGATTATCACCAGAAAGTGCTGCCTCAAGGCCAAGATGGCCCCAGCCGATTTCCCCGGAGACGAACAGGCCTTGCCCGGCCCTGGCCCCGCCACGACGAACCGGACGTGGGCCGAGACAGCGCCCGGTCAGCGTCAGGCTGAGTGAGAGCGGGCCTTCCGTGCCAACCGTATCGCCACCAACGAGCGAAATACCGAAATGATCGAAATCGCGCGCGATCCCGGCAATCAGGTCGGCAAAGTCGGCCTCCACCCAGCCACGCGGCCAGGCAATCGACAACAGCGCCTCCAGCGGTTCAGCGCCCTTGGCAACAATGTCCGACACGTTCACCCGAACCAGTTTCTGCCCGACCGTATCAATCGGGTCGCGTTCAAGGAAATGGATGCCCTCGATCAACATGTCGACATTGGCGATGATCGTGCCGTCGCTCGACAATATGGCCACATCATCGCGCAGGCCGTCGGCCCCTTCAGCCGTGACCAGCGGCACGATATAGCGCTTGATCCACTCGGTTTCTGCCATGCTTGCCTTGCCCCTGACTACCTCAACCGGTCTGGGGCCGACAGTGGCCTAAGCTTCTTCGGGACGCAAATCCTTCGACACATTGTCGAGTACGGCATTGACGAAATTGGCTTCGGTCTTGTCGAAGAAATCATGCGCGAGCGAGACATATTCATCCAGCAGGATACGGCGCGACAGCTCGACATGGGCGATCAGTTCAGCAACGGCGGCGCGCAGGATCGCCCGTGTGGTCGAATCAAGGCGTGACAGTTTCCAGCCCTTGTTCAACCGCGCGAGAATGGCTTTATCGATGGCCGCCTGATGTTCAATCGTGGCATTGACGATGGACTTGAACAGGTCCGGGTCAGCTTCTTCCACCGGGCTCTCATCCGGGCCAACACCCAACCTGTCATTCATCAGGTCGCGGATCACCGCCCGCCCGCTCTGGCCGGTCTGTTCCATCTGGTACAAGGCCTGAACCGCAGCCAGCCGCGCACCCGCGCGTTGCGCGCGCAGGACTTCAAACGGGATTTTCTGGTCAGCGCTCATTAGCGGACAAATTTCTTGCGAAGTTTCAGCATTTCGAGACAGGCCATAGCCGCATCGTGGCCCTTGTTCTTCTGTTTCCGGTCCGCCCGTGCCAGGGCCTGGGCCTCGTTCTCGACGGTCAGGATACCATATCCAATGGCGAGACGGCGTTCGGTGGCCAGGCGCATCAGCCCACGGGCACTCTCACCACAGACATAATCATAATGGCTGGTCTCACCGCGGATCACGCAGCCAAGCGCGATATAGCCGTCATACTTGGCGCTGTCGGCTGCCATGGCGATGGCGCCGGGCACTTCGAATGCACCAGGCACCATGATGGTTTCGACCACGCAATCCTCGCCGGACGCGGCCAGCGAGTCGCGAACGCCTGCTTCCAGCTCGGTAGAGATGTGCTCGTAATAGGGTGAATTCACAATCAGGATGCGGTGCGTCATGTCTTTCAGTCTTTCTTCTCGGATAGCGCGCGCCACCCCTCAATGCTCAGGCCATAGCCGTCAATCCCCGGCAGGCGCGTCGGTTCCGCGTCAGACAGGTAAATCATCTTGCGCACGCCCAGTTCCCGCAGGATCTGTGCGCCAACCCCATATTCGCGCAGCGGCGCATGGTTGTCCTTTGCCGTAGCCGTCTTCAGGCCAAGACGCTCGGCCAGTACGTTGGGACGCATCGTATTGACGAAGACGACAACACCCGGCTCGTCAGCTTCGGCGATAATCTTCATCGCGCGTTCGACCAGGCCTTGCCGCGGGCCCGTCTCACCCAGGATGTCGGCCAGGATATCGGTACGGTGGACCCGTACAATGGTCGTGCTGTCTGGCGTGATCTCGCCATGTACGATGGCAATATGCTCTGAATTGTCGAGCGCATTGCGATAGATGACGGTTTTGAACCCTTCACCATAGGCGCTTTCGAGCGGCGACTCGACCCGGCGTTCGAGATAACGGTCATGCTTGCGGCGCCATTCGATCAGGTCGGCGATCGTGCCGATCTTGAGATTGTGCAATTGCGCGAAGGAGACGAGTTCAGGCAGGCGCGCCATGGTGCCGTCATCATTCATGATCTCGCAAATCACGCCGGCCGGGTAGAGGCCAGCCATGCGGGAAATGTCGACAGCCGCCTCGGTATGCCCGGCCCGAACCAGGGTGCCGCCATCGCGCGCAATCAGCGGGAAGACATGGCCCGGCGAGACAATATCGTGATGGTCCTTGGTTGGGTCGATGGCGACCGCGACCGTGTGGGCCCGGTCAGCCGCCGAAATGCCGGTCGTGACGCCCTCCTTCGCTTCGATGGAGACGGTGAAGGCCGTGCCCATGCTTTCGCGATTGTCCCGCGCCATCATGTCGAGATTGAGTGTTGCCGCTCGCTCACCCGTCATCGCCAGACAGATCAGGCCACGGCCAAACCTGGCCATGAAATTGACCGCCTCTGGCGTGGCATAACTGGCCGGAATGATCAGGTCGCCCTCATTCTCCCGGTCCTCGGCATCGACCAGAATATACATGCGACCATTGCGGGCCTCGTCGATAATCTCATCGATTGAGGAAATTGCAGCGGAAAAATCTTCAGCCATTCAGTCTCTCCACTACTTCGTTTCAGGCGCATCGGCGCCTATCATACGCGCCACGTAGCGCGCCAGCATATCAATCTCAAGATTGACGTAGGTGCCGGGCTGCAATTGCCCCAGCGTGGTGACCTGCCAGGTGTGTGGAATGATCGCCACCTGGAAGTCGCCATTAGGCAGGGCGTCTGCCACAGTCAGGGACACCCCATTGACGGCGGCCGAGCCCTTCTTGGCGAAATATTTCGCAAGGTCCGCCGGTGGCCGAATGGTCACGCGGTAACTTTGGCCTTCCGGCTCAACCGAGACAATCTCGCCAATGCCGTCGACATGGCCGAACACAAAATGGCCGCCCAGTTCGTCACCCAGCTTCAGGGACTGCTCAAGATTGACCTTCGCGCCCGCCTGCCAGTCGCCCAGCACCGTCAGCTGCAAGGTCTCTGGCACGGCCTCGACCGCGAACCAGCTGCCCTGGCCATGCGGGCCGAAATCTACCACGGTCAGGCAGACCCCCGAATGCATGATCGACGCGCCCATTTCGATGCCCTCGACCGGGAACGCACTTTCAACCTCGAACCGCATCAGGCCATTGCGATCCTCAGCCTTGCGGATCGTGCCGACATCAGTGACCAGCCCTGTAAACATGTGTGCTCCAATAACCATCGCCCCGTGGATACGGGCTAATATAGGGGGCCGATTGCATAGCCCAATTGATACCGTTGGGGAAATTGCACAATTCTTTTGCCCTGCCCATGCGTAACATGGACCCTGCCTGCCC